>JAFGDB010000085.1 GCA_016932355.1 Candidatus Iainarchaeum sp.
ATAAAGGTTGAAGCCGTTTTGACTGACGGCACAGAGCCAAGCGGAAGGGCATTTGGGCCTGTGCCGGAAGCAAAGTATGTCATGGAAATACTTGAAGGGAAGTTTTTTGACAACCTTGCCCAGAAAAGCTGCGAGCTGGCCGGCGTGCTGTTTGAATTAGTTGGAAAAACAAAGAAGGGCCGGGGTTTTGCGCTTGCAAAGGAAATCCTTGAAAGCGGCAAGGCCCTGGAAAAGATGAAGGAGATAATAAAAGCACAGGGGGCAATATGCCTCAACAGCAAAGACATTGAAGAGGCAACAATGAAGAAAACGGTGAAAAGCAACTCCTTTGGCGAAATAAGCAGGATAAATGTAAAGGAATGCATCAGGATAGCGAGGATTGCCGGGGCACCAGCCCACAAAAAAGCAGGGCTTTACCTGCACGTTGAGGAAGGGCAAAAGATAAAGAAAGGCCAGAAGCTTTTCACAATATTCTCAGAGAACAGGAGAAAGCTGCAGCTTGCTGAAAGCTATGCGAAAAAAACAAACGCAATTGAGCTGCAGAGGATCATTTTGGAGAAGTTCCAGTAACCTGGCTGAATATTTCAACAAACTCCTTGACAGAAATAAGGTTTACCTTGACATCCTGCATCTGCAGCTTTGAAACCCTTCCCCTGAAATCCTTTTCATTCAAACCAAGGCCATTTTCTATGAAATGGAAGCTTTTAAGCAGGGCATTTCCCAGATTCTTGTTCTTGAACCGGAAAACAGACTTGATGAAGAGGGCAAACTTGGGCTTGTCCTTAACCACGCCGTGCCTCGTGGTTTTAACCAGCTTGACAATGCAGCTTTCGCCCTCGGGCCTTGGGAAAAAGTTCCCTGGCTCAACCCTTTGCACTGCGCTCACATCAAACTGGGACTGAATCAAAACGCTCAAAGCATTGTACTCCATGAAGCCCGGCATTGCTGAAAGCTTTTCAGCAAACTCCCTCTGGAAAACAAGAATGCCTGAATCAAAATCCTGCTCAAAAAGCCTGAACATCAATGCGCTGCTGTGCGCATAGGATGGCAGGGAAACAACCTTGTTGAAAAAGGGCAGCTCAGCCTTGAAAAAATCACCGCATAAAACCTGCAAATTCTTTTCCGGAAGCTCTTCTTCAAGCACGGCACAGAGCCTTTCGTCAATTTCAACAGCCACAACACTGCACTTCTGCAGCAGGAGCCTTGTAAGGAAGCCTGTCCCGGCACCAACCTCCAGAACAACGTCATTTGGCTTAAGCTCGGCAAGCCCAACCATCTTTTCAAGAATGCCTTCATTTACCATGAAGTGCTGGCCAAGCTTTTTCTTTGGCCTGAACCTGTACCTTACCATCAAGTTCTGCAATTCGTTGAAATAGGGCATAAGAAGAATTACCTTCGGCCGAAAGCCCTTTCCTTCACAGGAGGCCTTACAAAAAGGTAGTGGTTTAGGTTTGGCTCACGCAGCTCAAATTCAATACGCTTAACTATCGCCTTGAAGGTGTCAGGCAAAAGCTTTACCCTCTTGTTCAAATCCTCAAAAGACTCAAAGGGCTTTTTTTGCCTCTCCCTGATTATGTCCTGCATGTGCTTTTTTCCAAAGCCAGGCAAGAGCTCGAGCTGGTGCCTCCTCAGGGTTATAGGGCCGGCAGTGTTGTAAAATTCAAGGAACCGCGCAGTATTTTCTTCAACAATCTTTTCAATTGCCTTTTCAAGCTCGGCAGCAGCAGTGCTTGTAAGCTCATCGCTGTTAATCCTTCGCTTAATGTAGTCTATCTCTGCACGCTCATCCTTTCCAACGTAAATGCTTTCCATTACCTTTAGCTCTTTTTTGGGAACGACCTCAAGCAGGGTAAAAAACTGCTCACCCAAAACCTGTGCAACTGGCTCACTCTTATAGCTGTTGGGCTTTCCCTTGGCCAGATAGTCCAATACCAAAGCACGCTCTTCATTCGGCATATTAAACTCTCCCAGCTATTTCCTGTATTTATTGCACAGGCCAAGAATCTTCTCAATTGTTGCCTCGCCTATCTTGCTGTCCTTTGGAAAAACCATTTCCAGGGTTTCCTTCTTCTCTGGAAGCAGGTCAACAATCTTTGAGGCCTGGGCGTCGCTTATTCCGACAATTTTCCTTACCTCTTCCAAAAGCTTCTCCGCATTTGCAGGGCTAAGCTTTGTAAAGCGCTTGGCATACTTCAAAGTTAAATCCTGCTCATAGCTCAGGTCCTTTTCCTTCTTCCTGTCAGAAAGCAGCTGCTTTACCTCATTCAAAGAAACTGGCTTCTGATGCAAAACCTTTTCTCCAATCATTTTCAACAACACCTACTTTGTTTCATACAAGTGGGCAGCGTGAACCAAAAGCTTTTTTTGGAGGTTGCCCTTCTTAACGTCGACTGTGTAAAGCTTTCCCTGCTTTCCTGTAACAATGCCTGGCGCGCCATGAAAGCTCTTGTGGGGCAATCCACTGTGCATTGAGGAGTCTGTTACAACCTGGACCCTGCTGCCCACCTTGAACTCCTTGAGCAGGGTATTGACTGTAGCCTTGCCTGCCTTTGCCTTCATCTTGGCCCTGGTCTTGGATCTCTTGCCCTTTGCCTTCTTGTTTGACATTAGTTGCACCTTCAATCTGCTGACTACTTAAATCAACGTATTAAACATAATTAAATCGGAAACATTTAAATAAGGTAGAGGAAAGCAGGGGCAGAGGCAAATTGAATGGAATTTTCCGAAAGGCCGGTGTTAGGACCCTATATAAACTGTTTTTAAAGCTTACGAAACCCTTTTATTAATGGTTTTTAAAGGGCTTTTTGCCTTTGGGGGATGATGCCTTATGAAGTACACGATTGTGAACCTTGTTGCCTCTTCTAACCTGAATGCCACGCTTGACTTGTACAACCTTGCGGTAAGCATTCCAAATATAGAGTATGAGCCAGAGCAGTTTCCAGGCGCGATTTTGAAGCTCAAAGAGCCAAAAGTTTCAATGCTCCTGTTCAAGAACGGGAAGGTCATTTGCTCCGGCGCTTCAAGTGAGAAGGAAATAAGCCTTGCCATAAGGAAGGCAAGCAAGCTTATTCACGACATTCAGAAAAAGGTAAAGGTCCAGAAGACAGTGAAGTACACTGTTGTGAACCTTGTGGCAACCGCTAATTTGAACCAGACACTTGACTTGTTCCAGATTGCACTCAAGCTTGACAATGTGGAGTATGAGCCAGAGCAGTTTCCAGGCGCGATCCTGAGAATAAACGAGCCAAAGCTCACCCTGCTTTTGTTCAAGAACGGCAAGATGATTTGCGCGGGAGCAAAGAAAGAATCCCTGCTCAGGAAGGGCCTGAAAATTGCAGCCGAGCTCATTGGCGGAAAGAAAAAGAAGGCTGCAAAAAAGCCTGCCGCAAAGAAAGCAAAGAAGAAGTAGGCGAAAAACTCCAAGAAACCCAAAGGCAAGCTTTTTAAAGGGTAGCAGGCCCAATACCTATTGATTAGCGGTCATGCCGCAGGGGAAACACCTGGACTCTTTTCGAACCCAGAAGTTAAGACCTGCAGGGATTGGTTTGGCACTGAGCTGCTGCTTGGAGCCTGCCAGACGCTGCTAATCACTTTTAGTTAATTCAGCCTTTTGATTTTTTGGCAGCTTTTTTCCAAAAAAGTTTGCTGCCAATCGTTTTTTCAAATTTGGAGCAGGGAAAAAAGCCGTGCTGTTACTGTTTTTTATTTATTACGATTATTATTTTATATTACAGCTTAACAAGGAGGCAAACCAAGCATGGCAGCAGAATCCGACAAAGTCAAGGATTTCTATGAAAAATACCCTTTTCCTGACATTAATCCAAATACAAAGCACGAGCTAATGGTGACCTCCTCCCACGCCTAAAGGCGTGGGCTTCCCTGAATCTAGGAAGCCCATTGGGCCAAGCTTGTTTGATGGATATCTGACTGG
>JAFGDB010000086.1 GCA_016932355.1 Candidatus Iainarchaeum sp.
TTCTCCTTCGAATGGTTGTCTGTTGAGGGAAAGAATTCTGGACAAAATAATGTTGCCATCCTTGTAGCCAAGAGTGTAAATTTTTTCCTCAGGAGGCAACATTATTGCTTCGTAACCATTCTTGTTTCTAATAATCTCTTTTCCATACGTTTCATACAACTCACTCCAAAGTTCTGCAAAAGGTTTTTCAACAAAGCTTTCATCAATTTTGATATATAAATTATTAAAGCCTAGATGGCACTGGAGCGGATCATGCCTCACGTCCCCAAGAAGCGCTCCTGCCCTTGCCCCTGTTGCCTCAATAAAGGGAGCGGTCTTTTTCCCTGCGTTGTCAATCAAAAGCTTTGGCGTTTTCCTGGTTTCCCTTGTGCGCATCTGCGTTCCCAGAGCAAACCCAATCATAAGGAAGCCGCCGAGAATCAGCAGGGCAGCAAAAATTATGTCGCTAACCCAGCCAAGCTGCCATACAATTGTTGCAAGGATAAACCAGCCCAGTGGAAGCAGGAAGCTGATTAAGCGCATGTTGTCCTCCTGCTTTTGGGCCTCGAGCCTGCTCTGCTGCAAAATCTCCTTGCCCTTCCCTGCCTTTACGTTTATTACCTTTGGGTTGTTTGGGTCAGCATGGTTAGGGTAAATAAGCACATCATACAAGGCGCTTACAGGCAGGATTTCAGCCATTGCCTGGGCAAGCATTGATTTTCCTGTGCCGGGCTGGCCGATTAAAAGCACGTTTCTCTTTTGCGCGGCAGCCTTTTTTATGAGCTCAACGCTTTTTTCCTGGCCGATTACCTGGTCAACAATTCTCTTGGGAACAGGAATTTCCGAGCTGGCCCCAAAACCAGATTTCTTGTTTTCCTTTGCAGGCATAAGCTAAAAATATAAGTTGCAAGGAATTAAAAAAGCTATTGAAAATGGAGGCCCGGCAAAATCAGCTTCTGCACGCTACTTAAACTTCCAGGGCCTTGGCTTTTTCACAACAAGCAGCGCAAAAACCATTGCAACAAGGACAATTGCCATGTACAAGGGATTGTTGTCAACAACCTCAATGTCATCGCGCCAGTTCAGGGGCTGGCATTCAACCACTTCATTAATCCACTTGAAGCCAAGGGGGCAAAGCCCATTCCATTCTGCATTGAAGTCCGGGAACTTCCAGCCTGCAGGCAGGTTTTCACAGCCATCCACTGTTTCAACAAAGGCGCACTTTTCCAGGGCAGGGTTTACAACAAGGTCATTGCAGTCTCCATTTGAGCCTGTGTTGGCAAGGCTGCAGCAGAAGCCTGCCTTTAGCTTGCTGCACTCAGGCAAAATTGCTTGGGGCTGCAGTTCAGTGTAGCCCTGGGGGCACTCCGCGAAAAGCGGGTCGCCAATATAAATCCAGCCCTGGGGCAGGCTGCATATTGTGCATTCGTCACCCAGGTAAAAAACCTGGCAGTTCTTCAATTCATGGTTTACTGCAAAGCTCGGCGGCCCGATTGAAGCATAAGCGCCTGCAAGCATTAACCAGAGGAAAGCGAGAAGCACAGAATGCAAAAGCAGGGCCTTGTCCATTCAATAAGGTAATTGCAAACCAATAAATAAACCTTTTCCCATAGAATTGGATTATGGCAATGGAACTTGTTGTTCTTGGAACAAGCTGTTCAAACCCCACTGTGGAGAGGAACCTTACAGCCGTAGGGCTGCGCTTTGAGGGAAACTGGTACCTTTTTGACTGCCCTGAGGGAACCCAGAGGCAGATGATGAAGGCAGGCGCTTCATACATGCGCGTGAACGCGATTTTCCTCAGCCACTTCCACGCAGACCACATACTGGGATTGCCAGGGCTTATTGCAACAATGTCAATGCATGGAAGGGATTACCCACTGCACGTGATTGGGCCAAAGGGAACAGAGAGGGAAGTGCAGAAGGCAATGAACTTTGCAATGTTCAAAAAGAGCTTTGAGATAAAGGTAAAGGAGGTAAACAGGGGGCTTGCTTTCAAGGGGGAAAAGTTCACTGTGGAGGCATTCCCTCTAAAGCATGATGTGCCATGCCTTGGCTTTGCATTCAAGGAGAATGACAAGGTTGCTGAATTCCAAAGGGAAAAAGCATTGAAGCTTGGCATTCCAGAGGGGCCGCTTTGGAGCAGGCTGCAGCAGGGCAAAGAGGTTAAGGTAAAGGGCAAGGCATTCAGGCCTGAGCAGGTAATGGACTATGAAAAGGGCAGAAAGGGAAAGAAGGTTTCAATTGTAATGGATACTCTGCCAAGCGATTCATACTTTGACGCAATCAAGGAAAGCGATGTTCTCTTCCACGAAGCAGCCTTTCTTGAGAAGCATATTTCTCGCGCAAAGGAGACAAGGCATTCAACAGCAAAGCAGGCAGCCTGGGTAGCCCAGCAGACAAATGCAAAGAAACTGGTTATTGTCCACATCTCCCCGCGCTACAAGAAGAACGAGGATGTGGAAAACGAGGCAAGGCAGGAGTTTGGAAACGTGGTTGTTCCAAAAGATTTGGAGAAGATAGAGGCCTGATTTGAAATGCCAAAGCCGAAGAAAACCCTTGGAGGAAGGAGCGTGAAGAAGAAAGCAGGAAACGGTAAAGGAAAAAAAATCGGGCCTGACTTCAGGGTAAGAATGCCAAAATATGAAATGCCAAAAACCAGAAGGGGGCTTTACAGGGATGCCGCAATTATCCAATGCATGCTAAAGCTGCCTGACGCCCCAACAAAGATGCAAGTAATCAGGGAATATGGAATAAATGGGGAGCAGTTTGACTTGAGGGCAAAACAGCTCAGGCCGATAGTGCGCGCTGTTTCAAAAAGAATGGTTGTTGATACATTATTGGAATTTGGAAGGGAGACAGCAATTAATAAAGGCGGCAGTAATTTGCAATGAAGAATTTTTGTTAGTTTTGACAATAAAGTGATTTGGTAAAAATTGTTATTTTTTACCAATATTTATAAATATTTTGGTAAATAATATATTTGGTGTTTTTTATGAAAACAGTAACTATTGACAGAACAGGTAAGATCTACTTGCCAAAAGAAGTAAGGGAGAAAATTGAAGGCAAAGAATACATTGTAAGCGTTTTGCCTGATGGCGAGATAAGATTACACCAGTGGACGAAACCAAAGGATGCTTTAAAAAGCTTTAGAGGGCTGATTAAGTCAAGGAAAAGCGTGAAAGAAATCAAAAAAGACATTCTTGAAACCGCAATGGAACAAGCTGATTGAAATGTATGCTGAGACCGATTTCCTGCTTGCCTTGGTTAAGGAAAAGGACTGGCTTAAGAAAAATGCAGAAAAGATTTATGAGAAACACAAAAAGGAGATTTGGACTTCAAGCTTAACCCTGATTGAATTGCTCTTCTATTCAAATAGGGAAAAAATTAAGGCCGAGCAGCTGCTGAAAGCGGCGCATTTCCTTATTAAAGTGAAGGACACCAATTTAACTGAAGGGGACTTGGTAACAGCGGCTGATTTAATGGACAAATTCAAAGCAACCCCATTTGATGCATTGCATGCAATAGTTTCCATGGGAGAAGAAATAATAAGCTCAGATTCTATATATGATAAAATGGGCTTGAAGAGAATCAAGCTGGAGGCATTCCAATGAAGGCGGTTGTTCTTGCGGCAGGGCAGGGCGTGAGAATGCTCCCCCTAACAAAGGAGAAGCCAAAGGCCCTTGTTGAACTGAAGGGAAAGCCATTGCTGCAGCACGTGCTTGAAAGCCTTGAAAAGGCAGGGGTAAAGAAGGCAATAATAGTGGTTGGCTTCAAGGGAGAGCTTGTCAGGGCGCACTTTGGAAAGGCATTCAAGGGAATGAAATTAAGGTATGTTGAGCAGAGGATTCCAATGGGAACAGCCCACGCTGTGCTGCAGGCAAAGGGCAAAACAGGAAAAAGGTTTCTTGTTGCATACTGCGATGTGATTGTCAATTCAGGCCTGTGGAAAAAGCTCATGAAAGAGGACAAGGAAGCTGTTGTTGCATTAAGGGAGGAAGCGCATCCTGAAAGGTTTGGCGTTGCGCTTGTTGAGGGAAAGCTCCTGAGGCAGATTGTTGAAAAGCCCAAAAAGAAAATGAAAAGCAACCTTGTTAATTTGGGGGCATGCCTTTTCTCCAACAGCCTTTTCCCTGTCCTGGAAAAAACAAAGATGAGCAAAAGGGGCGAGTTTGAGCTGACTGACTCAATCAATGCCCTTGCAGCAAAGGACAAAGTCGGCTTTGCTGTTTACAGGGGAAAGTGCCTTGACATTGGAACAATCAAGGATTTGAGGAAGTGCGAGCGTTAGCGAGCGCAGCCAATTCAGCAAAGCTGAATTGGCTCAATTTGCAGCCGAAGGCGATTTCCCAAGGCTTTTTTGCAGTTAGCAAAAAAGGCTTAGCCGGAATTTGCCGGCTTCAGAAAGGTTAATAAGGGAGTTTGGAGTTGATTTTACTATGAAGTTCTTTGAGGGCTTTTTTGCACTGCTTGCAATTGCTGCAGGAATGCTTTTTGCAGCCTTCAATTTCGTTTTGCACCAGCTCCTGCACGCTTCAATGGTTGTGGGCGCGGCAGCAATAATTGCCCTTGACATATTCGCCTTCCTAATCTGGTTTGTCAACTGGCGCTACTACCCTGAAGGGAGATGAGTGCGAGCGTTAGCGAGCACACGCTATACAAGCGTAGCGAGTATAACATCAATTCACACGCGAAGCAATTTTCCCAAGGCTTTTTGCATAAGCAAAAAGGCTTCGTGGAATTTGCCACGTCCCTGAAGGGAGACAGAGAACTATTTAAAGCTAAGCTTTGCCCAAATTATTTAAAAGAAAAGCTTTGCCCTGGCTTCAGGATTACTGGCTTTGTTTTGAGGATGCTCTTGTCAATCCTCTGCTTGAATTCCTTGGGGTCCTGCTCAATCATCTTGAATGTGTTGTAGTGCATTGGAATTGCAAACCTTGGCTTCATTGTCTTTACAGCGCGGACAGCGTCAACGCAGTCCATTGTGTAGGTTCCGCCAATTGGCAAGAGGGCAAGGTCAGGCTTTAGTGAGGAGAAGCTGTCAATCAGGTCAGTGTCCCCAGAATGGAAGACGGATTTCCCTGAATAGCTTACCATAAAGCCCAGAGGATAGAACGCCTGCGGGTGGTGCGCAGGCACAGCAGTTATCTCAATGCCCCTGAGGTTCAGGGTTTCATTCATTTTAATCGGGTGCAAGAGCCTTTTGGATATGCTGAGCTGCTGCAGAATCTGCTCTGCTGCAACCACAAGGCTGTTGTCCCTTGAGGCAACGCTTTCAATAAGGGCCTTGTCAAAGTGGTCAAAGTGCTCATGGCTTATCAGGATTAGGGCAGTGTCCTTCAAATCATTGGGCCCTGCAGCGCATTCAAGAAGGCGCTTGAAGGCAGGGTCTTTGGAACCCCCCTCAATATAGGGATCAAAGAGGATGTTTCTGCCTGGAAACGCCACTTTAAAGAAGCTGTGGCCAAAATAGCACACCTTTACCATTGAACAGCACTATAGATATAAGTGAAAGAAGCATTTAAAACAAACACTTTCCATATTTTGCAATTAATTGGGCAAAGGGAATAAAGGAAAAAAATAATAAATGTAAGTTTATTGTATATAAGGGTAAGGGCTTTGCTTGGAAAGAAGCTTTTAATTGCGTTGATTGTGCTGCTTTTCTCAGCCAACGCTGCAAGCCAGTTTTACCTTATTTCAAACCACACAATTGAAATAACCCTTGACGAGGAGGGAAACGCCCAGGTAAATGAAAGGTTTTTCCTTGACTTCCAGAACGAGTGGCAGCTCAGTGATTTCAGGGACACTGTGAAGGAAATTGGAGTAAGCCTTGATGCCTGGAAAGAGTATGATGCAAGGCTGCACCCGTACATTGGGCAGGACAATGACATATCTGCAAGCAAGGTTTCGTTCATTGAGAACAGCTCAAACTACCTTGAGATATCCTATTCGCTTACAAGCAGCCTCATGCAGAAGGTGAAGGAAACAAGCAGGGTAAAGGAGTATTCCCTGAAGCCAAAGTTCTTCAACAACTTCCTTGTGGGAAGCCTTTGGGTAATCCCTGATGACACAACAATCTCAATAAACCTGCCAGTGGGGGCAGAATTGCAGCCTCCGGTTGAGCCAGAGGCAGCAATAAACGGAAGCAATGTAACATGGTCAGGCTACAAGAACTCAAACAAGCTCACACTGAACTACAGGGCATTCAAGCAGATTGCATCCTTTGACTTTGGCCAGGCCGTGCGCGAGCTCATGCAAAGCAACCTTTTCTGGGTTGTTATAGTGGCAGCAATTGTAGTCTGCGCAATCCTATTCTGGAACAGGAGAAACCTTGGGGCAAGGGTAGAGAACTACATTGTTGAGCACAGCGATTTCAGCAGGGAAGAGGAATAAAACCAGCAGTTTTCACTTGTCCGCAATCAAGGTGAAGATTAGGAATGCCAGGGCAAACAGGCCTGGCCAGGAGAATATGCTGCCAAACTGCTGCCCAACGCCAAGCATGGCTGAGCAAAAGAAGAGCGCAGCCATTATTCCAACTGCCCAGATGCCTGCATTGAACGCCTTTCTGCAGTAGCCCATTTCAGTAGCCCCCTGGGAATATGTAGTAAAATGTTGCAATGAAGCAAATTATTGGCAGGAAAACGTAAACTATTTTCACAAAGTTTTTCCTAGGCCATGAGCCCTCCGGGAAGTAGGCCATGAGGAAAATCTGGAATGCCACAATTATGAAGAAGGGCGCGAAAATCCAGCCCAAGAGCCCCATGATGTCGCTGAAAGCGTAAAGGCCCCCAACCGCAATCAGGAAATGCCACACTGGGCGCTTGCCCTGCTCTGCTATGAAGGTAAAGGCGAAAAGGGCAAACACCCAGTGCAGGTTCCCGAGAATAAGCATAACTAGCCAGTTCAGGTCGAAAGCCAGCAAATGCGATGTGAATTCCAGCAGCATCTTGTTTTCACCATTTATGGAATGAAAATGTAATGTCCATGAATATTGCAATCATGAAGAGGGCAAAGCCCATTTCAGTGTAATAGCTGTTTCCAAAGATTTGTATTCCTGAAGCGCGGAGCATATCCATCACTATGTAGAATATGAAAAGGCAGACAGCCAGCTTTGAACTCTTCAATATAAAGCCCATTATCTCACCATGAAAAGGTTGTAGCTAGCCCAAAGGGCATAAACTATGATAAAGTTCAGCGGAATGAAGTACTTGGAAAGCCTTGGGTCATCTGAGGCAAAGGTAAGCACAGCAATCCTTGTAACATAGCTTAATCCAAGGAAGCCGCCGACGAAAAAGGCCCAGCCGCTTATGTTCTGGAAGTCAACAAAGGCCCATGCAAGCACACAGAAGAAGAAAAAGGCAGGGGCAACGCTCTTCATTTTTCCCTCCATCATTATGAACAGCAAAGCTGCAAACATGAAAAGGTAGTGGAAATTGGCAAAGACAATCCAGGCTAGCCAATTGAAGTCAAGCGTTACCACTGCATTGAGAAATTCGAAGAACATTTGCCTTTACCTGTATAGATTGGTGCAAAGGCACTATATAAAGGTAACTATAGGCAGTGAATTAGTTAATTTTGGGGGGTTTTTGCCCTTTTCAGGGCAGAGCCGCAGTCAGGGCATTTTCTGGCCTTGGAACCCTTTTTGAGCGATTTATTGCATGCAGGGCATTTCAGCTTGAAGGAGATTGTTTCCCTTATCCTGCCCCTTATAACAGATTCAAACGGGATTTTCAACAATTTGCAGAAGTTCTGTATGCTGTAGTCGTCTGTCACCAGCCTGAACCTCTTTTTCCCTTTTTTCAGGTCAAGGGCAAGCGCCAGCAGGCTTATATCAGTGCCGCTTAATTTTGAAAACCCCTTTTCCCTTATTTTCCCTTTAATTAATTGAACTGATTCAGGGCAGGGCTCTTTAATGGTGAGAAGCGAATTCTGCAGGGCATTCTCCATGAGGTGCCTTGACCTCATGTCCCTAAATTCATCAACTGCAAGCGGCGTTGTAATGTAATTGTGCTTTTCGCTGAACTCAAAGGAGAAATCGTTGAAAACAGCAGAGCTGTCCAAAAGGTAAAGCATGTAAAGAACTAAGTGCGGTTATACATATTAAAAAGGCTTTTACATTATTTTTATGAGTGTGGTTTAATGGATTTAAAGCAGACTGCATCAAGCCTGAGCGCAATTGAAATAAAGGCTTTGAAGGCACTGAACAGGGAAGAATTCATCAGCATGAAGGAGATAAGCGGAAAGGCAGGAATGCAGATGGACAGCGCGAGGAGGGCAGTGCAGTGGCTCAAGGAAAAGGGCATGATTGAGCTTTCTGAGGAAAGGCAGGAAGAGCTTGCCCTGACACAAACAGGGAAAAGCAGCCTGGGAAAAAGGCTGCCTGAAAGGCTCTTTGTGGAAGCGCTGCAGGCGCTTGGCGGAAAGGCAAGCCTTGAGCAGGTGCAGAAGAAAAGCCAGCTGAACAGGCCAGAGCTGAATGCAGCAATGGGAATTGCAAAAAGGAATGCCTGGATAAGCGTAAGGCCTGGAAAGGGGCTTGAGCTTGAACTAACAGGCCTGGAAAAGCAGCTTGAAGAGGGCAAATACCCACTGGAAAACGTCTTGGAGGAAATTGCAAAGAAGGTGGAAATTACTGGCGAAGACAAGAATGCACTGCAGGAAGCAATGAAACGCGGCCTTGTTGAAAAGGTTTTGGAAACAGAGCAGAAGGCAAGGCTGAACAAGGAAGGAAAGGAAGCCCTTAAATTGGTTGGAGCAGTGAAGGAAAGGGCATACAATGTTGAGGGCGCAGTGCCGAAAATATTCATCGGGAAAAGGCAGCCCTATGTGCAGTTTTTGGAACAGTTGAGGAAAAAGCTTGTCAACCTTGGGTTTAAGGAGATGAAGGAAAGGCTCATAGTGCAGGAATTCTACAACTTTGATGTCCTGTTCCAGCCGCAGAACCACCCTGCAAGGGCATGGACTGACACCTATCAATTAAAGCAGCCCCGGTTTGGAAAGCTCCCTTTGAGGAAGGCTGTTGCAGCAGTCAAGGCAGCGCACGAGAACGGTGCAGGAACAGGGAGCAAAGGCTGGCGCTATTCTTGGGATGAGAAAATTGCCTCAAGGCTTATGCCAAACGCGCATGGCACAACAGCTGACGCAAGGCAGATGGCTGAAGGAATTGAAATTCCCGGAAAGTATTTTGTAATCAACAGGTGCTACAGGCCTGACGTCATTGACGCAAAGCATTTGGTGGAATTCAACCAGTTTGACGGCTTCATTGTTGGAAAGGGGATAAACTTCAGGCATTTGCTCAGCATCCTTGAAAAGATTGCAGTGGAGGTTGGCGGCGCAGAGGAAGTGAAATTCTTCCCGGACTACTATCCTTTTACTGAACCATCTGTGCAGCTGAGCGCAAAGCACCCAAAGCTCGGCTGGATTGAGTTAGCAGGCGGGGGCGTTTTCAGGCCAGAAGTGGTTAAGCCCCTTGGAATTGATGTCGGGGCAATTGCATGGGGCATGGGCATTGACAGGCTTGCAATGCTCAAGCTCGGAGTCAAGGACATCAGATACTTGTTTGCAAAGGACCTGAACTGGCTTAGAAACAGCAAGATGGTGGTAGAGTAATGCCAAACGTTAATGTCAGCCTAAAGGACATGCAAAAGCTCATTGGGAGAAAGCTTTCCCTTGCAGAGTTCAGCGAGGCAGTGCTCTATGCAAAAGGGGAAGTGGATGCTGTTTCAGGTGACGAAATAACGGTTGATGTCAAAGACACAAACAGGCCTGATTTGTGGTCTGCAGAGGGCATAGCCCGCGAGCTAAGGGCAAGGCTTGGAATTGAGAAGGGCATTCCAAAATACAGGGTGAAGAAGGGCAGGCTTTCCTGCACAATTGAGAAAAGCGTTGAAAAGACAAGGCCGTTTATTGCCTGCGCGCTTGTCAAGAATGTGAAGGTAACAGAGGATTTTCTTATTCAGATGATTCAATTGCAGGAAAAGGTTGGAATGACCTTTGGAAGGAGGAGAAAGGAAACAGGCATTGGCCTCTACGATTTTGGCAAAATGAAGGGCCCTGTGTTTTACCGCGGCTGCAGGGACAATGAAATTGAATTTGTTCCCCTAGAGTACAAGGTGAAGATGAGGCCCTCTGAAATACTGAAAGAGCACCCAAAGGGAAAAGAGTTCGGGCACTTGCTTGAGGGATGCGAAAGGTTCCCAATAGTGATTGACTCAAAGGGCATTGTTGCCTCAATGCCTCCAATAATCAACTCCCAGGAAACAGGAAAGGTCACTGAAAAGACAAGGGAAATATTCTTGGAGGTAACAGGCTTTAACTGGGAAACTGTTAACACAGCCCTGAATGTGATGGTAATGGCCCTGGCAGACCGCGGAGGCCAAATTGAAAGCGTTAAAATAAATTTCCCGAAAACAAAAACCTACCCAAAGAAGCCAGTTCACACCCCACACTTTGAAAACAAAAAAATTGAAGTGGGCCTTGATGAAATAAGGGAAGTGTCAGGCCTTGATTTAAGCAGCAGGGAAATTGCCAAGCTGCTTGAAAAAGCAAGGTACAAGGCAACCGTGAAAGGAAGGAAGGTTGTGGCGGAATACCCTGCTTACAGGATGGACATCCTGCACCCGGTGGATGTTATAGAGGATGTGATTATTTCATACGGCTTTGAAAAGGTCAAGCCTGAGCCAATAAAAATCGCTGTAATGGGGCAGGAAAGGCCTGAGGCAAAGAAGGCTGAGCTAATTAGAAATGTCTGCGTTGGCCTTGGCCTGCAGGGCATTCTCACATACACAATGAGCAACAAGGGGAAGCAGGCTGCAATGATTGGCCTGGATTTGGAAAAGGAACAGTTTGTTGAGCTGGCAAACCCTGTTAGCGAGAACTACACTGTTTTCAGGAAGCAGCTTTTCCCAGAGCTTTTGGAGTTCCTTGCAGCAAACAAGCACTTTGCATACCCGCAAAAAATTTACGAGGTTGGCAAAACTGTTGAGTTGGATTCCAAAAGTGAAACAGGGGTTAATGAAAAAAACAAGGTTTGCATTGCCCTTTGCGGAAAGGGGGCAGAGTTCACTGTAATAAAGGGGGTTCTTGACGCAATTGCAGACAACCTGGGCGGGAAATATTCACTCAAGCAGTGCCCAATGCCTGCGCTTGAGCAGGGAAAGAGCGCTTCACTTTCCATGGACGGCAAAGCGGGATTTTTTGGCGAAATTGAAAAAAGCGTTCTTGAAAACTTTGGGCTGAAGCAGCCAACAGCAATTCTTGAACTGGAGATTTAGCTTTTACTGCCTTAGGTTTTTGCAATAGTCCTTGACTATTGCAAGCCTGGCAGCCTTCTCTTCTCTGGAAAGACTGCTTATTCTTATTCGCCACCTTAGCATTGACAAGACAACCCTGTCAAGGTTGGCCTTGTTGTGGGCAAGGGCAAGCTCGCTTACAAAAGCCGCCCTTGTTTCAGCAGCATTTATGCCTTTGGATATTGACTTGGCCCTGCCAATGCTGAAAAGCCCTGACCTTTCTTGCTTGCGCCTTCTTACTGCCATATGAAAAACCTAAAAAAGGGTTGCCTGGCCTTCATCAATCTGCACAGGCTTTTCAACCAGGGGCTGAACAGCCCTCCTCTTCCCAATCATGTGCCTCTGCCTCAAAGCAAGGGCTGCCTCTGAAACAGATTTCACCTTCTTTGTTGAGGGCTTTGTTTCAAGCAGGAAGGCAATCTCCTCTTCATCAAGGTCAAAGGCAGCAGCATATGCTGCCGCCCTTTCCCTGTCCTTGAAAAGCATTTTAAGGTAGGGCAGGTCAGAGGACTGCACAGACCTGGAACTTGAGTGCAAGAGCTTCCCAACCTTTGAGCAAAGCCCCTTTTTCAGGCTTCTCTCCCTCCTGCTCCTGCTTAATTTGCCAAGAAGCCCCGGGAACTGGTACTGCATCCAGCCGTGGTAATCATTCTCCCTTGAAAGCGCAACACCTGCGGTCATGAGCTCTGAACTGTAGCGCAAAAAGCCATAATGCTGCCTGTTCCTAATCCTTCCGTTGAAGACATCTGCCCTGCTCAGCTGCTCAAAGGCATTTGCATTGTCATTCCCCTCCTTGAAATGCCTTGGAATGTTTTCCTCAATCCAGCGCAAAAGCATTTCATCGCTTACCTCGCTCTGGAACCTTGCCTTCCTGATTTCATCAACTGTTTTGCCCTTGAAAACAGCCTGGATTGTCTTGAAGATGTCCTGCTGCCTTTCCCTATACCCTAAAGATTCAACGGCAGCGAAATCAATTTTTCCTGAAAGGGAAAGGGTCTGCAAATCAAGCAGTGCAGACCTGAAATCCCCAGCGCAGTTCTTTGCAAGAAGCTGCAGGGCCTCAGGCTCGGCCTCAATCCCTTCCAGGGAACAGAGCTCGCGCAGCCTTTTTGCAATGCTCAAATAGTTTATTTTCTTGAACTGGAGAAGCCTGCATTGTGACCTTAGAAAGGCAAGCCTTTGGTTGCCGTAAAGGTCGTTTGCGGTAAGTATTACAGGGTTTTTTGCATCCTTGAGCAGGGCAGAGATTGCCGAAGCACCGCCCCTGTCAGCGTTTCCCTGCAATCCGTCAACCTCGTCAAGCAGAACAAGGCGGGGCTTCCCGAAAAAGCTTGCTCCCTGTGAGGCAGAGCCTGCAACCCTTTCAACAGCATCCTTGTTCCTCAAATCAGAGGCATTGAATTCAAAAAGCTGCCATCCAA
>JAFGDB010000087.1 GCA_016932355.1 Candidatus Iainarchaeum sp.
ATTTTAATGGCCATTTTTAATCCTCCTTTATTTTTTCTTGCCCCTGTATTTTTTCTTCTTTCTGCAGCCGTTGTGCGGGATTGGCGTAACGTTTTCAATGGATTTTATTAAGAGGCCTGCTCTTGTAAGGCTTCTAATTGCTGCTTCGCTGCCGCTTCCAGGGCTGTTGCTCTTGTTTCCGCCAGGAGCCCTTACCTTTACTGTGACCTCCCTTATGTCTCGGTCCTTGGCTTTTTCTGCCACGGTTTCAGCTATCTTCATTGCAGCATAAGGGCTTCCCTCTTTGTGCTGGGCTTTTACCACTTCGCCGCCGCTGCATTTTGCAATTGTCTCGGCTCCTGTTACATCTGTAAGCAAAATTATGGTGTTGTTTCTTGAGGCAAAAATGTGTATAATTCCCCTTTTAGGCATTACTGTTCACCTTCCTTTTCCTCTTCCTCCGGCTTTTTGCCGGCGGCTTTTTCCTCAGCATCTTCCTGGCCTTGCTTTTTGCCCTCTTCTGCTTCAAGACCTTTTTCCTTTTCCTCTTTCCATTCCTTGCCCTTTTCTTCAATTTCCTTTTCTTGTTTTTCCTCTTGGGCTTCTGCTGCCTTTTCCTTTTCACCATCTTTTTTTTGCGGTTCTCCCTGTTTTTTTTCCTTTTCCTCTTTTCCTTTGGCCTTTTTTTCCCGCTTTTCTGTTTCCCCTCCAATAATTTCGCCTTTTTCCTGCTTTTCCCCTTTTCCTTCATTCTGCTTTGCCTCTGCCTTCTTTGGCTTTTCAACAGGCTTTATAACCATCTTTTTCCCGTAGTATCCTATCCTGTCTTCCTCCTCTTTTTTCACGAGGTATCCTGGCGCGCTGACTTTCTTTCCGCCAATTGCTATGTGGCCGTGTGTTATAAACTGCCTTGCCTGCCTGGCTGTGTTTGCAAGGCCTTTTCTCCAGGCGATTGTCTGCAGCCTTCTTTCAAGGAAGGCCTCTATTGAAAGTGTCAAAATGTCGTCAAGGCTTGCCTTGTCATCAATCACGCCCAGCCTTGCAAGGCTCTGCAAAAGCTCTGCCTCTTTTTTGGCGCGGCCCTCTGGCTGCATTGCAAGAAGCTTTCTTGCGCTGTTCCTTTTCTTGCTGAGCATTGTCTTTGCTCTCCACAGCTCTCTCTTGTTTCTGAGGCCGTAAGTGGTTTTTATTACGCGTTCCTTTTCAAGGTTTTCCTTGTCCCAGAGCCGCATTGGCCTTTCATAGTGCTTCTTTGTTTTCTTCGGGTCGCCCATTGCGCATCACTTTTTCCTACTTGCTCTCCTTCTTTTCTGTTTTCTTGCCTGAATCGCCCATTGCAATCCTTGCATCTTTCTTCATTACGCCGACTACTCCACCCTTGCCCCTGTGGGTTGACTTTGTCCTCTGGCCCCTGACTGTCAGGCCCCAGCTGTGCCTAAGGCCCCTGTAGCTCTTTATGAGGTTCAGCCTCTGGAGGTCCTTCCTCAGCCCAAAATCAAGGTCTGCCATGACAAGGTGCTTGTTTTCGCCTGTTTCAGTTTCCTTTTGCTTGTTAAGGCTCCATATGGGAATTCCGTGCTTTTCCGGGTTTAGGACAATGTCCTCAAGCTTTTTGTCCAGCTCTTCGGGCAGGAGCCCGAGCTTGCTGTCAAAAGCTATTTTATCCTCTTTTTCAAAAACAATTGCAATGTTTTTTGCCATTCTTATCCCGATCCCCTTTATCTTTGCAAGGGCCCTGTATATTGGCATGTTTCCGTCCAGGTCTTTTGTCGCAATCCTGACAATGTACCTGATTTCTTTGCCCTTTGGCTTTTGCTCTTTTTGGGTTTCCGCTTTTTTTTCCTGCTTCTCTTCCGGCATATCTTTCACCTGTCTTTCCTTTTTTCCTCGCCCTTCCTTTTAAAATGTTTTTTTTTGACTTCCTGCTTTTCACCCGGTTTTTTTTATTTGCCCTTCTTCTTTTCCCCTGCTTTTTCTTTTTCCTTCTTTTCCCCGCTTGCTTTTTTCTTTTCCCTTGGCTTTTTTATTTCAACACTTTTCGGGTTTAGCTTTTCACCTGTTGGAACCAGGTGCATGATGTTGCATTTTCTCCTCTTAACATGCTTTCCGCCTATTACTGCAAACCCGGTTTTTTTGTCAAACTCAAGTATGACTGCCTTTTTTCCTGCTTCCCTGCCCCTTGTTTTGATGCACACTGCTCCAACTTCCAGACCCGGCATTTTAAACCACCTTCACTCTTTCAACATAGTGCCTTAGCTTTAGCTCAACCTCATCAATTTTCTTGGTTCCGGCTGAAATTTTTGCTGCTTCCTCTGCAACAACTGTCCTGCACTTGCTGCATAAAGTGCCTGCAAACAGTGCGGAGGGCCTTTTCTGGCTTTTGCTCAGCCTTTTAACTTCGCTTGCTTTCTTTGAGTGAGGCACACCGTGCAAAACTGAATTGCAGACCGCGCAGTGGTGCTTCTTTCCCCTGTCCCTTACAAAGTATTGCTTGCTTTTGCCGCTCGGCCTTCTCCTGAACTTTTTCTTTTTGGTGCGGTCGCTTCTCTTAACCATTTCACATCGCCTTGTTTTTTTCCATTGCCTTGCCTGCAATCTTCAACCCTGCTGCAAGTATGATTGATGTAATCAGGTAGCTTATGAAATACCATTTGAGCCAGCCTGTGCTGTAGCCCCAGCCCACCGGCATCCATGTGAACGGGTTTAGCAGGAAAAAGTTCTCAAATTTTGGAACAGTGAAAGGCGCTTCAAATGTTATGCTGCCGTAGAACATTCCAAGCAGTATAAATGCCCCTATGAAAACCGGGAAGCTGAACATCATGTAGCGCATGCTTCCCTGCATGGTTTCGCCCATTTCGG
>JAFGDB010000088.1 GCA_016932355.1 Candidatus Iainarchaeum sp.
AAGGAAATCCTGGGGGTTTGAGGCGGGCGAACACGCCTAAGTATTGGCGTAATCGCCCCTACGCATTTCTTGATTTTCTTGTCTTTCTTTGGATAGATTTATTAATGAAAAGCTGCTTAATTTTTACATGGCAATTCGCAGGGCTGGCAGGAGAAGAGTTCTAACCGAGCACGTTATCCAAAGATGGCCTGAGAAGAATCTAGCTGAAAAACGCTACAAAGAATTTGTAGAGCCATTCCTGCCCAAATTGACTGTATTAGCAAGGGTTTTTTCCAACGGCAATAAACACCTTGCTGACGACATGCTTCAGGAAGCAACCATAAGGATAGTTGCAGAGGCAAACAGGTGGGACCCCAAACGCGGCTCCAAGAAGACCTTTGTTTTTGGAGTTGCAAAACATTTAATGCTTGATTTGTTAAGAGCTGAAGCAAGCCACAAAAAGCACTTTCACCAGGTCTGGAGCGATGATGCAGGAAGGCTTCTGGAAATTATTGACAAGGCTAAATCCCCCTGGGAAGAGGTTTCAGAACCAGAGAGAGAGAGCAGATTGTGTACAGAACCTATGAGCTTTTGGGCAGGATAGACATTAAGCCAGAGATAATTGAAACACTTGTCTACTATGCAGGCCTTGAGGACGGCAAAATCAAAACATATGGGCAGACTGCCAAGCGCTTTGGAATCCCAATTGGAACTGTTAAAAGCAGGCTGGCTAATGTAAGGAATGCCATGGGCTCTGTTATTGGCTTCAAGCGCAAAAAGCCTGTTAGAAAAGCAAAAAAGAAAAAATAAGGGGGCGCACGAACTATTATTAACCCAGGCAAACATTATTCTAGCATGCCTGCAAAGAGACCTGGGCGAAGGCATTCAGTGCAGCCAAAGGTTGCGGAAAGGATTCATATAAGCAATGCTCAGGCAATGGAACGTTACAGGGTTTTTGTAGAGCCCTTCCTGCCTGAACTTGAGAAGATGGCAAAGGCTCGTGCAGGCAGAGACAAATGGCTTAGTGAAAGAATGCTCTCTTGGGCCATAACAAAGGTCATAGCTGGTGCAAAAATCGGGTCTGTTAAAAAACCAAAGCACTTTACCTTGAAGGTTGCAAAAAATGCAATGGTTGAAATTATCAGAACTGAAATTTATGACAGAAAGCTTGTCCAAACAAAGCCATTTGAGGCCTTCCTTAAAATGGTTGACCAAAGGGCAGGTGTTGAAATTCGTGACTCTGATGCCTTTGAAGCTGTTAGCAGCCTGCTGGAAAAAATTAAGGCAGCTCCAGAGATTAAGGCTACCTTTGCATACCATTACCGCCTCAATGAGCCAATTCAAAGCAAAAACTTTCGGTTCAGGACATTGAACGAAACAGCCAAACACTTTGGGGTTACGCTTCAAACAGTCAAATCAAGGCTTGACGCTGTAAAAAAAAGGTTAAGGTGGTCTGCCGGCTTAAAGCCTGAACCACGCAAAAAGAAATAGCTATTGCCCTGGGTAGTTCGGGCTTTGTTCTGTAATCATTATGTCGTGGGGGTGTGATTCCTTAAGCCCTGCTTCAGTTATCCTCAAGTAATTTGTTTTTGTCCTAAGCGCTTCAATGTCCTTTGCGCCAACAAGGCCCATTCCAGAACGCAAGCCGCCAAGCAGCTGGAACACAACCTCTGAAATGCTTCCCTTGAAGGGCACAATTCCCTCAACGCCCTCTGGGACAAGCTTGCTTGCCTCTGTCGCATCCTGGAAATACCTTTCCCTGCTGCCCTTCTGCATCGCTCCAACAGAGCCCATGCCCCTGTACTGCTTGAACTTCCTGTTGTGAAGGTAGATGCTCCTGCCAGGGGTTTCATCACAGCCTGCGAAAATGCTTCCAATCATAACGCTGGAAGCCCCTGCAGCCAGTGCCTTTGTAATGTCACCGCTGTACTTTATTCCGCCGTCTGCAATTATAGGAATATTATATTTTTCGGCTGCCTCGCTGCATTCCTGTATTGCGCTGAATTGCGGCACTCCAACACCGCTTATTACCCTTGTGGTGCAAATTGCGCCAGGGCCGACCCCGACTTTGATTGCGTCTGCGCCGGCAGCAGCAAGGTCGTGCACTGCCTGGGCTGTTGCAACATTGCCTGCAATGATTTCAGCGCTGAATTTCTTTTTATACCTCTTTACCGCTTCCAGAACCATTTTGCTGTGCCCGTGGGCTGTGTCAACAACTATTGCGTCTGCCTCAACCGAAAGAAGCCTTTCAACCCTTTCATCATCGTTTGGGCCAACTGCTGCTGCAGCAATCAGCCTGCCTGCCTTGTCCTTTGCAGAATTGGGGAACTTTTCCTGCTTCCTTATGTCAGTAACTGTAACCATTCCAGCAACCTGGCCTTGTCCATCAACAATTGGCAGCTTTTCAACCCTGTGCTTGTGCAGGATTTCCTTTGCCTCCTCAACGCTTGGCTCATGGTCAACTGTTACAATGTCCTTTGTCATTATTTCGGAGGCCTTTTTCCTGAAATCTGTTTCGAAGAGCATGTCCCTTGTGGTTATTATGCCAACAAGCTTTTTCTCCTGCACAACCGGAAAGCTGCTTATCTTTGTGTTGTGCTTCAGCTCCAGTATCTTCTCAAGGCTGTCATTTGGCTTGACGCATATTGGGTTTTTTACAATCAGGAATTCAGACCTTTTAACCTTCTTTACCTCGGCAGCCTGCCTTTCAGCATTCATGTTCTTGTGGATTACGCCAAGGCCGCCCTGCCTTGCCATTGCAATTGCTGTCTTGCTCTCAGTAACAGTGTCCATTGCAGCGCTAAGCAGGGGAATGTTTAGCTTTACCTTTTTGCTAAGCCTTGTCTGCAAATTAGCATCTTTTGGCAGAACCCCGCTCTTTCCAGGCAGAAGAAGAACATCGTCAAATGCCAGAGCAATGTTTCCAGAAACAGACTTTTTCCCAGCCATAAAATATTTGCCTTCAAAGGTTTTAAAAAGGGTTATTTTTCGGCAATTTCAATTAAACAGGCCTTCCAGTTAGATTTTAATATAACCTAGTATTTTAATCTAGCTGAGTCATGGTTGACATACTTGCCTGGTTTGTCTTTGCGGCAATGGTAATCATAATTGGCTACTTTGGGCAGGTTTTGTTCAAGAAAACAAGCATTGCTGACACAGTAATTCTCATGCTTGTGGGGCTTGCAATAGGCCCTGTTTTCAACCTTATTGACATCCCGACAATTGGCTTTTTCAAAACGGTTGCACCGCTTTTCGCTGCCCTAACCCTGATGATTCTGCTGTTTGAGGGTGGTCTCAGGCTGAACTTCCATAAGGTCATAAGCGAGGTGAGGGCGGCCTTTGGCTTCACAGTCCTTGGCTTTCTGCTTACCGTGATTTTGACAACATTGCTCATGTTCAATCTGGGGTGGGACCCGCTGGTTGCTTTAATGCTTGCAACCATGCTCGGCGGGACAAGCAGCGCTGTGATAATCCCTCTTGTAAACAGCATTAAGGTTAAGGAGCAGACAAGGACTATATTGTCACTGGAAAGCGCTTTGACTGACGCCCTTTGCATTATTGTGACAATTGCAGTGATTGAGGTTTTCATGTTCCAGGCTTTGGAGCTGCAGATGGTAATTGAAACAATCCTGAAGTCTTTCTCCATTGCAGCAGTGCTTGGCTTTATTTTTGCAATCTACTGGCTTGTTATCCTGCGGGATGTAAACGGCGTAAAAGAGCATGATTACATACTTACAATTGCTGTGCTTTTCACGCTATTTGCCCTTACAGAGTATGCGCATGCAAACGGTGCAATCGCTGCCCTTGTATTTGGCCTGGTGCTTGGAAATGCAAAGGAAATCACAACCTTCCTAAGGATGAAGCCATGCGAGCTTGACACAACCATTGGCATATTCCACAAGGAAATGAGCTTCTTTGTAAGGACTTTTTTCTTCATTTATATAGGGATAATATTTGAGCTAAGCTCCATAACCCTTGAAATAATTGGCATAGGGGTTGGCATTCTTGCACTTATCCTGATTGCAAGGGCAATTGCAAGCTGGCTGCTTGTAAAGCTCAAGGAGGAAATCAGGGAAGACAGGTCTGTTCTGGCCAGCATGAGCGCTCGCGGGCTGGCTGCTGCAGTTCTTGCATCCTACCCTGCAATAATGGGTGCGGAAATTAGCGTGCAGTCAATGTTAATTCAGATTGCATTCCTGCTAATCCTGTTTTCAAACATTGCAACAACTTTAGGGGTTTTCCTGAGCAGAAAGCAGCGCGTTGAGTACACTGAAACAGGTCTTGAAAAGGTTGACCTGAAAGAGGCTGAACAAAAGGAAAAAATCGCTGAAATCAAGCTGAAGACAGCAATGAGTGAAAAGGAGGCAGAGAAGGCAAAGAAGGAGCTTGACCAGTCAAAGGAAGATTGGATAAAGGGCGTTAAATCAGAGCTCAGTATGGCCAACAAACGCCTTAAGGATGCAAAGTGGGAGGAAAAAAAAGAAAAGCAGGCTTAGGCTAGGCCTGCAATTCCTAATTTCGTTTCCCCTCTATTGGTTTAAAAATTCTTTCCCTGCTCGGTTTCTATTGGTGGTTATCAAATGCCTGCAAAGCAATTTCCCAAGGCTTTTTCACGAAGTGAAAAAGGCTTTTCTATTGCAGTGATTGGAAGCCAGTACGGCGATGAGGGAAAGGGCAAAGTAGTTGATTTGCTTGCGGAGAAAGCTGACTTGGTTGTAAGGTTCGGCGGCGGAAACAATGCTGGCCACACAGTGGTTGTAAAGGGCAAGAAATACAAGTTCCATTTAATGCCAAGCGGTGCAATTCAGGGAAAGAAGTGCTGCATTGCTGCAGGCGTTGCCCTTGACCCCAGGGTTTTGAAGCAGGAGCTTGAGCAGCTCACTGAATTCAAGTTTGCCCTTGTAATTGACCCAAGGGTTCAGATAATTATGCCCTGGCACAACCTGCTTGATGCCACTTCAGAGCAGGCAAAGGGAAAGCAGAAGATTGGCACAACAGGGAGGGGAATTGGCCCATGCTATGCTGACAGGGCTGACAGAACCGGAATAAGGTTTGTTGAACTCATTGAAAGGGAAAGGCTTAAGGAAAGGCTTGAAGCAGTCTTTCCCATAAAGGAGAAAATTCTCAAAGCAGTTTATAATAGCGGTATGGAAATTTCCAAGGAGCAAATATTCAAAGAATACTCTGCCCTTGGGGAATACTTCAAGCAATATTTAGGGGATGTTTCGCTTCTGGTAAGCGATTCCCTGAAGCAGGGCAAAAATGTGATGTTTGAGGGCGCGCAAGGCACATTCCTTGACATTGATTTTGGCACTTACCCATATGTTACAAGCTCTCACCCGACAGCGGGCAGCATTTTTACAGGGGTTGGCATTGGTGTAATGCCGATTGAAAGGGTGATTGGGATTGTAAAGGCTTACACCACAAGGGTTGGCTCTGGTCCCTTTGTTGCAGAGCTTGAGGGAAAGCTTGGTGACTCAATCAGGGAGGCCGGAGCTGAATTTGGCACAACAACTGGCAGGCCGCGCAGGGTAGGCTGGCTTGACCTTGTTCTATTGAGGACCTCGCAGAGGCTGAACGGCTTTACAGAAATGGCACTGACAAAGCTTGATGTCCTAAATGGATTGGATGAGATAAGCGTTTGCACTGAATATGAACTGGGTGGAAAAAGGATTAATGAGAGGCCTGCGGACATAGAGGACTTAAAGAATTGCAGGCCCCTGTTCAAAAAATTCAAGGGCTTTTCAATCCCAAAGGATGTGAAGGCATATTCTGAACTGCCTGAAGAGGCAAGGCAGTATGTTGAGTTCATTGAAAAGGAATTAAATGTTCCAATAAAAATTGTTTCAGTCGGCCCTGACAGGAAAGAAACATTGTTCCGCTAGGCCAATTTCCTTTTTTTCCTCAAATAATATGCTATTGCTATTTCATCCCCTTTCTGCACTGCGATGTAAAGCATTGGGACAAGTATTGACCTTAGGTATGTTAAAGGCCTGCTTTTGCCAATGCCCCTTATCCTCTGTATTAAGATTATTTCAGCCAGGTCTTTTTCAAGCTCAGGCAGAAACCTGAAGAGCACGTAAACAGGAAGGTAGGCTGATTCAGGCATCCTTGCCCTCTTCATTGCCTTTACTATTGAAAAGATATCTGTTGAAAATGTAAAAAATGCTGTTGCGCTGAACAAATTGAGGATCCTCAGGTTTGAGACAAGGGTAAGCTGGACAAGGTCAATGCCCATTCCCTGAAGGAAAAGGAAAAAGCCAAGGTCTGCAAGCAGCAGGAAGGGCACAATTCCCAAAAAAAGCCCCCTGAAGCCCCTGTATCCTGCAGCAAAAAGAAGCCCTGCCAGAAAGGCCAGCAGGCATGCCTGCTGGAAAACATTGCTGAACAAAAAAGCTGCGGCTAGCGATGCAGCAAGAAACCCAACCTTTGTTTTTTCGCTCACTTTTGAAAAAAGCGATCTGCCGCTGTACTGGAACATTCACTCATGCCCCCTTTTTCAATTAAAAAGATTCTGTCGCAGTATTCAAGAAGCTGCCTGTCATGGGTCGCAATAACCATTGCCTCGCTGCTTTTGTCAATGAAATTGTAAACCCTTTCCTTGTTCAGGGCATCAAGCCAGGTTGTTGGCTCGTCAACAAGGGCAATTGTGCCCTGCTTTGCTGCTGCAATGCTCAGCATTTTCTGCATTCCCTTGCTCAGCCCTTCCGGGCTTTTCTGCACCAAGTTTTGGATTTGAAGCCTTTCCACGTTTTCAGCCACGCCCTCGCCAAAAAAACCGCTGTGGAAGAAGATGTGCCCCGGGTTCTGGGGAACAAAGCTTATTGCTTTTTTCCTTTCAATTTTTCCGCTAATTTTTTCAGCTCCGGCCAGCGCTTTAAGAATTGTGCTTTTGCCGCTTCCGTTCAGCCCAATGAGTGCAATCTTTTCCCTGGCATGAAGCTCAAGTTCAATGCCCTGCATCTGGAAGCTGCCTTTTTCAACAGAAAGCGCTGCCTTCATGACAGGTTCGCTTCCAGGATTCCCTGATTTTTTGGGCAGTTTTGCTTTGCGTTTCCCGTTCAGGTAAACCTTTTTCCATTTTTCCGGCATGCTTTCGTTTTTGTCAAGCCAGAGCAGCGCCTGGCTGTCCACTTTTTCAATGATTTCCCTGAACCTCCTTGCCTCAACAGGGTCAAGGAGCTCAAGCGGCTCGTCAAGCAGGAGCAGTCCCTTTTCCCCAAGGTTTGCAGCAAGGTTTATCTTCTGCTTTTCGCCCTCGCTCAGCTCAAAAACGCTCCTTTCAAGCAGCTCTTCAAACCCAAGCCTTTTTGCAAGCGCTGCCTTTTCCCCAAGCTCTTCCCTCACTGTCATTGCAAAGAACTGGCTTGCAGGGTTTTGCATCACAAGCCCTGCATCTTTTGGGTAATTTCCCCCAGCTTTTGCGCTTATGAAATCAGGTATTACGCCTGCCAGCAAAAGGGCAAGGCTTGTCTTGCCGCTTCCATTGTTTCCAATAACCGCAAGCTTTTCATTTTCAGGGATTTCCAGGCCAAGGCCATTGAACACCTGGTTTTTTCCAAATTTTAGGGAAAGGTTTTCAATCATCGGCATTTAGCGCACCTGCTTTTCCCAAATGCAATTAATGTTTTTTCAATCATCGGCATGCAATCTTTCCTTCAGCCTTGTTCCGAAAACAAGCAGGTATGCAATCCAGAAGTCAATGGCTGCAAGAATCATGTTCGGAATTATGAACAGCTCAACAGGAAACTGTTCAATGGCTGTTTCTGTTGGAATGCCGAAAAACAGCGGGATGCCGATGTAATAATTGAAGAAAACCATTATTGCAGGCCTTGCAGCAAGGCATAATGCAAAGGCAATTGCCAGCCCCTTTTTCCCGTATCCAAATTTCTTGACAATAAGCCCGACTATCAGGACCATTACAATTGTTGCAATAAACTTCATTGCAGCGCCCACTGGCCCTGTTGGCGCAAAAACCGCAATCCCAATTGCTGAAACAATGCTGGCCACTACCCCTCCAAAAAGCCCAAACAGGAAGGTTGCAATAATCCAGGGAACGCCAACTGCATCAATGTCAATGAATCCTGCAAACGGGTATGCTATCTTGTAAATCTGGAGCAGCACGCTGACTGCTGCAAGCATTGCGCTTCCAATCAAAAGCTTGTACCTGTGCATTAGGGAATTAATGCAATGCATTACTTAAAAACGTTACGTTTAGCAGAAATGAGTTACTTTCTGAGCTTGCTGCTCTTGTACTTTTCCGGCTTGAAGGAGCCAATTCTTTTAATCTCTGGGCTTAACCCAAGCTCCTTCAGTTCTTTCTGCAGGGATGGAATTGCAATGCTTTGGTCATAGCCAAGCGCAATCACTGTTGGGTGGAATCTCTTTATAATGCCCCATTTCCTCATCTCCCTGTCGCCCAAAATAGCCTCATCAGCCATTTCAAGCCCCTGTATTTGGGCCAGCCTTTCCTTCTCATTGTGCAAGGGCTTTCTTCCCTTTGCCCTAAGCACATTTTCATCGCGTGCAACAACTACAACCAGCCTGTCGGCTAATTCCCTTGCCTTCTTCAGGTAATAAATGTGCCCTGGATGCAGCAAGTCAAACGTTCCAAAAGCCATTGCAGTGCGCATTTCAATTAAATATAAATACTTCTAATTTATATAATTAAGTGGTTTGCATGGAATTAGAAAAGAGACTTGCTTTAATCCAAGAGGTTGGTGAGGAAATTATCACCCTGGAGGATTTAAGGCAGCTGCTTGAGAAAAAGAAAAAGCCAATTGCATACGACGGCTTTGAGCCAAGCGGCAATGTGCACATTGCACAGGGCCTTTTGCGTGCAATAAATGTAAACAAGATGCTTAAGGCAGGCTGCCATTTCAAGATGTGGGTTGCTGACTGGCATGCAATGGCAAACAAGAAGCTTGGCGGCAACCTTGATGACATTCAAACGGCTGGAAAATACATGATAGAGGTCTGGAAGGTGGCAGGGCTTGACACCAAAAAGGTGGAATTCCTCTGGGCCTCAGATTTTGTAAAAAAGCCAGAGTACTGGAAAACAGTAATGCAAATTGCAATGGGCTCAACAGTCAAGCGCATAGTGAGGTGCAGCCAGATAATGGGCAGGTCTGAAAGTGAAGCGCTTTCAGCTTCACAAATATTCTACCCCTGCATGCAGGCAGCAGACATTTTTCACTTGGAGGTTGATATTGCCCAGCTTGGCCTTGACCAGAGGAAGGTGAACATGCTTGCAAGGGAGATTGGTCCAAAGCTTGGCTTCTGGAAGCCTGTTGCAGTGCACCATCACATGCTGATGGGGCTGCAGCTGCCAAATGCGGTGGGCATTGGGGCTGAAAAGGAGATTGCAATGAAGATGAGCAAGAGCATTCCTGATTCAGCCATTTTCATGACCGATTCAGAGAAGGAGGTTGAGAGGAAAATCAGCAGGGCATACTGCCCTGAGAAGCAGGTTCAGGGCAATCCTGTCATGGAATACTGCAGGTTCATTGTTTTTGAGAAGAACAAAAAAATGAGGGTTGAAAGGCCCTCCAAGTTTGGCGGGGATGTTTCATTCAATTCAATTGGCGACCTTGAGGCTGCATTTGCCAGCGGGGATTTGCACCCCATGGACCTGAAGAATGCAACATCCTCTTACCTGAATGAAATGCTTGAGCCTGTGAGGAAGCACTTTTCAAAGGGCAAGGCAAAGGAATTGCTTGAAAGGGTTGAAGACCTAAAGGTAACAAGGTAGTGAAGGTTACATTAAAATAGTTCTTTGGCGCTAATTGTTTTTGCTATGCCGCCTGCTGCAAAGCCAAGAAAAATTAGGGAGCCGGCCCATACTGTTCCCATTTGGATGAGAAGCGTTTACAAGGGAAGGGATCTCGGCAGGTTGTCTGCTCGAATGCCTGAAAGCTTAAGGCACCTTGCCATGTTAAGTTATTTTCCTGCTAAACAAGAGGTTATTCTAAAAAATGGGGTTAGAATAGTGTTGAAGGCGTTGCCTCCTGATGCTGCCTGGTACAATCCCTTTTTTAGGTTCGCTGCATTTCCACATCCTGCTGAGTTAAAAAAGCACCCTGCCTTGTCAGCGCTTAAAAAGAAGGGCTTGTCTGATGCAACAGACAAGCTTGCTGGAGGCCTGATGTATATAAGGGCCTGGTTTCCAACGACTGAAGCCAGAAGGGAATTAATAGCGGATAGGGTCATCCCAAAAGGCCCGATGGTTGTTATTAATGACATCCAAATGAGAGCTCAGTTTGCTAAGCTTAAACCAAACAGCATCAGGAAAAAGTTCTGGCACTGTGATGACATGCTTATTTCAAGGTTTGAAACCCATTCAAAGGCAGGCGGGATTAAATCAATAGTGGTTGAAGAGCCAAGAAACGCGCCTCCAACCCAAAGGCAGAAGCTTTACCACTCGTTATTGGCTGATCACGGGTATGCCTTTGTTAAGGGGAAAAAATCCGGGCAAGGCTATTGGGTTAAGGAACTCTAGGGCTTTTTTTTCGCACCGCGTTAGCTTTAAATATTACAATTCCTTATATATTGCGAAATGAATCCCAATATTCTTTCCCCTAAAAAGGCTGTTAATTCCTGCTTTGAAAAGCCAAACTGGGCCATTGCACTCAGCCTTGTTTTTGTTTCATTCCTTTTCTGGGCAGGCCAGGCATTTGTAATTTCAGGCTCGCTTGAAATGGATTCAGCGCTCTTTGGCCTTGCAACAAGCTATATTGGTTTCTTTGCACTGGGAATAATAATCCTTGTAATTGGCTTTGTATTTAACAGGCAGGCAATAAAGGGAAAGTTTTCTGGCCTTTTCTCCGCGCTTTCCCTATTGCAGATAATTTTCATTCTGGTTTACATTCTCTCAATAATTGCCTTTTATTTGGTTATACCTTCAGGCGTTGCAGCAGAGCTCAGGGCTGTTGACGGCACAATCCTGGAGAGCTCTGCCAGATTCAATGAGGTTCTTCTGGCAAATGCTGCTTCAATAAATTTCATGCTGCTGTATGGCTTCCTTGTTCTTGCGGCAATAGTCGGCCTTTACGGCTTTTGCATCCTTGTGCTTGCAGTCAAAAAATTCACTGATTCAGGCACTATTGGCGCGCTGCTTATTTCGCTGGTTTCAGCAATACTGCTCGGCTTTCTCGGCCTTTAATTCCATGCAGCCTTTGCCCACTGCAACTCTTGGAAAAAATTTCCTGAATTTCAGGCTTTAATTCCGCACAGTTCCCCAGTTAATGCAATTCTTGGGAAAATGTAGCTTTTAAAAGGATTTAGGCTGGAAAAAAATTTTACCTTAATAAAGGTGTTTTTATATGGCAAAGTTCAGGTGCCCTGACTGCAAGGAGAAGTTCGAGCTCAACATAGAGGAGTATGATGAGGGCGATTATGTGAATTGCCCTGAATGCAATTTGGAGCTTGTTGTAGAGATGTTTGAGGGAAAGGCCAAGCTCAAGATAGCAAAGGACAAGGACATTGATGAAGAGGACGAAGCAGGCTCTTTTGACGAATTCTACGAGGAGTAGCCAGGCGGAAAACAGCACAGCAGATAGCTTTTTATAGTTCAATCTCTATTTATTGTTGTTTAGCCATGGCCACTAAGCCAATAGCAGCCGGAATGGTGTTTTTCATACTTGCATTGAGCAGGCTTCTTGGCTTTTTCAGCCTTATCCTGCTTTCCTTTGTTGAACCACACCTCTTCAGGCATTGGTACCTGCTTTATGCAAGCGTCCCATACAATTTCCTTTTTGCAATAGTTTTCTTCATGCTCTCGCTCGGCCTTTTTGTTGAAAGGCAATGGAGCTACAGGCTTGGCCTTATAGCGCCCTCGATTGACATTGCAATAAACTTTTTGGTTGCAGGCCTGCTTGCAGCAATGCCCTGGATTTTCCCGGCGATGATAGCAGCCCAGGCTGGCCAGTCAATTGGCTTTACAATAATCCTTGCGGCAGTTGAGGTTGCAGCAATGCTCCTTATCCTTAAAAGCAAGAGCCAGCTCTGCGAATAGCACTGGGCAAAGCTTTTTAAACCCTTTTGACTAAAATATGCTATAAATGACTAAATAATTTAGACAATTTTGTGCTTTTTTGGAGGTGTTTTAATGAGCAATGAATTGGATTCTTGGGAGCCTTTCAGGCACATGAGGCATTTCAGGAGAAGGGTATTTGAGCTATTCCCAATGCAGGACATCTTTTCAGGCATCAGGGAACCCCTTGTTGATGTTGTTGACAATGGCAATTCCCTGCAGGTAATAGCAGAGCTTCCAGGAATTGACAAGAAGGGCCTTGAGGTAAATGTTGAGGACGACAGCGTTGACATAAAGGCAGAGCTAAAGCAGGAAACAAAGCAGGAGAAAAAGGAAGAGGGCTATTACTGCCGTGAAAGGGCTTACCAGAGCTTTTACAGGAAAATCCCGCTGCCCTCTGAGGTTATGGCAAGCAAGGCAAGCGCTGAGTTCAAAAACGGCGTACTTACCTTAAACATTCCCAAGAAGCACCCTGAACCAAAGGGCAAGGGAGTAAAGGTTGAAATAAAGTAATTTGGGCTACGCTTTAAAAAAGGGAAAGGGAGCAGGAATAGAATAGTTTCACCCCCACAGGAAGGCACCTAGATTTCGCTCATTACTTGAAGAAATCTACTGCGTTTCTGAAAATCTGCATGCCTGCGCCCCCAGCAGGCATGCTTCCCCCCTTTCTTTTCAAAATCTCTTTTTGCAGTGTCCAGTCATCAGGCTGCGTGCTGAAGATATTCCTTTCAGGGTGAGGCATTAGACCAAATATGCGGCCAGTTTCATTGCAAATGCCTGCAATGTCCAGCATGCTTCCGTTCGGGTTGAACGGGAATTCGCCATTGGCAAGCCCTTCGCCCTTGGCATACTTGAATACAATCTGGCCGTTCTCATTTAGCCTGTTCAAAACATCCTTTGAAGCAGTAAACTTTCCCTCGCCATGGGCAACAGGCATTCTTATTTCACTGATGCCCTTTGTAAAAACGCATTTTTTGGACATGTTAACCAATGAAACCCACCTGCACTCATACCTTGCCGTGTTGTTCGGGGCAAGTGCAACCTGCCTTTTGCCGTACCTTGCATCAAAGCCAGGCAGCAAGCCCAGGTTTGCAATCACCTGAAAGCCGTTGCAAATCCCGATTACAAGCTTTTCATCCTCAATGAACTCCATAATGTCCTGCCAGAGGTTGTTCCTTACCTTGTTTGCAAGCGCATTTCCTGAACCTGTGTCATCGCCGTAGGAGAAGCCGCCTGGAAAGGCAAAAATCTGGAACTGCCTCAGCATTTTTGGCTCTTTAATCAAATCATTTACATGGACAATCTCTGCCCCGGCACCGGCCTTTTCAAATGCAAAGGCTGTTTCCTCATCGCAGTTTATCCCGTAGCCAGTGAGCACAAGCGCTTTTGCCATCAGTAACCCCTCAGTGTCTTTTTGTAAGCTTCCTCAAGTGCACCTATTTCAGCGTCAATTATTTTTCTGCCATCCAAGCCCACAACTTCCAGATTCCCTTCCCTTACCTCTCCAATTAAAGCAAATTCATTACCCTGCATTGCCTTTTCAAATTTCGCCCTGTTTGCGCTTGCAACAGTAACAACAATCCTGCTCTGGCTTTCGCTGAAAAGCAGGAAATCATTCCTTTTAACGCCTGCCTTTCTTGGAACCTTTCCCAAATCAATTCTTGCGCCAAGCATTCCTGCAATGCACTTCTTTGCAATTGCTGTTGCAAGGCCGCCCAAGCCAACAGGCTGGGCAGATGCAAGAAGGCCTTTGCCAATTGCATTGCCAAGCGCAATGTAAAGCTTTTTTGCTTTCACTGCATCAACCTTTGGAACAGAATTTCCAATAGCCCCTTTCCCGGAAAAATACTCGCTTGCCCCAAGCTCATTTCCAGTAACGCCAAGCACGTAGACAAGGTCGCCTGCAATCTTTGCATCCATTGAAACCGCATTTTCCGCATTATCCATAACGCCAAAGGAGCTTATCAGCAAAGTGGGCGGAACGCTTATTTTCAATGGGGTGCTGTTCTCATCAAAGCCCTTAAAGTCGTTGAACATGCTGTCCTTGCCGCTTACAAACGGCGTTGCATATTCCACAGCATAATCAAAGCATGCCTGCACTGCCTGCTTCAGCTGCCAAAGCCTCTCTGGCTCATTGCTGCTGCACCAGCAGAAGTTGTCAAGCAAAACAATGTCCTCCAGCTTTGTTCCAGCAGCAACAAGGTTTTTAATGGCTGAGTCAATTGCACATGCCGCCATATGGTATGTTGAAATGTCGCCATACTTCGGGTAAAGCGCCTGTGAAACTGAAACAGCTTTCCGGCTTGAGAGGACAGGCCTTACTGCGCTTGCCTCTGCATTCACCCTTCCCTTTCCCTGCAATGGTTTCAGGGCAGAGCCGCCCTGCACCTCATGGTCGTACTGCACTGAAACGAACTCCTTGCTGCAAATGTTTAGCCTTGAAAGCATTTTGCCCAGTTCAGCGTTGAAATCAGCAGGTTCAGGGAAGTCAGGCTCAGCATGCTCCCCCCTCACCTCTTTTGTTTTCAAAACCTTTTTTGGCAGGCCATCATGCAAAAACCCCAAACCAATTTCCATTATTTTCTTCCCGGTGTGCTCAACAATGCATTTTCCAGAGCCATTAAATTCGCCTATAACTGTTGCCTCAACACCCCTTCTTTCCACCAATTCAATGAATTCCTTTACATTTGCCTTTGGAATTGCCAAAGTCATCCTCTCTTGGGATTCTGAAACCCAGGTCTGCCAGGGTTGCATCCCCGCATATTTTAATGGAACTTTTTCAAGCTGCACAGTGCAGCCGTTGCATTCCTTTGCCATCTCTGCAACAGAGCAGCTCAGGCCTCCAGCACCATTGTCTGTAATGCTGTTGTATAAGCCTAAATCCCTTGCCTCTTTTACAATTGCATCGCTCATTTTTTTCTGCGTTATTGGGTCGCCAATTTGCACTGCTGTTGCGGGGCTTCCGCTGCTTAATGCCTCGCTTGAAAAGGTTGCGCCGTGAATTCCGTCAAGCCCAACCCTGTTTCCGGCCATCACTATTGCGTCTCCTGGCCTTGCCCTTTTTTCAGCTGAATTCCTGCCCTTGCTTTTTTTTGGAATCAGGCCCATTGTTCCGACAAATACAAGCGGCTTTCCATTGTACCTTTCATCAAA
>JAFGDB010000089.1 GCA_016932355.1 Candidatus Iainarchaeum sp.
TGCCTGTGAATGCGGCATTCAAGGTTGCTGACGAAGTCCTTACAAACGCGGTTAAGGGAATTACCGAAATGGTTACAAAGCCAGGCCTGATTAATCTGGATTACGCTGACCTCAAGACAATTCTCACAAGGGGCGGCGCTGCAATGATTGGTTTGGGCGAGAGCCACAGCACTGAGGAGGGCGAGGCCCGCGCCCTGGAAGCAGTTGAGAACGCTTTGACAAGCCCGCTTTTGGATGTTGACATAAGCGGTGCAAACCGCGCCCTGGTCAATGTCATTGGCGGCGCGGACATGACTTTGCGCGAGGCAGAGATGATTGTTGAAACCGTTTCGGCAAAAATCCATGAGAATGCCCACATAATCTGGGGTGCAATGATTGACGAGAACATGCCCAAGAACCAGATTCAGGCAATGATTGTCATTGCCGGCGGCAAATTCCCATACCTTGCCGACTCAGACAAGATTGACCTGTCAGAGCCGATTGACTTGGGAATTGAATTCACAGGGTGAGGGCTTTGGCCTGTTGGTTTGGAACTTGGGGCTCTTGGTTAAAGCTCAAGCCTTTTGGTCTGGGAATTGAATCCACAGGTTAAAAACAGGGCAATGCCCTGTTTTTTAAAGCTTTTTCTTTTCTATTCCTTTATTCAAGTGGTTTAAATGCAGCTGAACATTGGGGAAAAGCTTGGCTCTTTCATTGCTTCAAGTAGGCGCGTTTTGCTTATTGCAAGGAAGCCGACCTGGCAGGAATTCCAGACAATGGCAAAGGTTACAGGGATTGGCATACTGGTAATAGCCGTCATTGGCTACATTGTTTACCTTGTTTTCAGCTTGGCAGGGCTTGGGGCCTGAACCGCCTCTACAATAACTTTTTAACCCTTACACAGCCCTAATATTTTCAGAAAATTGCAAAATTTTCTGTTTTTTTGTTTTTAAAGCCTTTATTTAGGGGTGCAGAAAAATGCCGATATATCCTGTTAGGACAACTGTTGGGCAAGAGTCCTTGGTAGTGGACATCCTAAACAACAGAATCAAGAGTGAAACCCTGCCAATCTACAGCATAAGCGTTATCCCTGGCCTTAAGGGCTATGTCTTGATTGAGGCACAGGACGAGCTTACAATAAGGCTTTCAATTGCAAACACCCCACACATAAAGGGTCAGGGCATTGTAAAGGGAGCGGTCAAGGCTGATGAGCTTGGGGGCCTTCTTGAGTCAAAGCCCCTCATGCAGTCAATCAAGGAGGGCGCAAAGGTTGAACTGATTGCCGGCCCGTTCAAAAGGGAGAGGGCCAAGGTTTTGAGGGTAAACCCTACAAAGGAAGAGGTAACCGTTGAGCTTCTTGAGGCTGCAGTAAAAATCCCGCTTACAATTAAAGCAGAGCACATAAGGATAATTAAGGAGTAGAAATTTCTTTTGAGTGGTTTGAATATGCCTGAGGTAAGCGTTTTGGTTTTGGAGGCTGTTTGAATATGCCTGAGGTAAGCGTTTTGGTTTTGGAGGCTGTTTGAATATGCCTGAGGTAAGCGTTTTGGTTGAGGGCGGAAAGGCAAGCGCCGGAGCGCCATTGGGCCCTGCTTTGGGGCCTTTGGGCGTGAACATTGGCCAGGTTGTGGCCCAAATCAATGAGAAAACAAAGGCCTTTTCCGGAATGAAGGTTCCTGTAAAGGTTGATGTTGATGCTTCAACAAAGACATTTACAATAAGCGTTGGAAGCCCGCCGACCTCCGCACTGATAAAGAAGGAGATTGGCATTGACAAGGGCGCGGCAAACCCTGCAAAGGACGTTGCAGGAAACATTTCAATGGAGCAGGTCCTTAAAGTTGTTTCAATGAAGATTGACAACCTTGCATCCTACAAGGTTAAGAGCGCTGCAAAGGAGGTAATTGGCGTTTGCGACAGCATGGGCATTACAGTGGATGGGAAAAAGCCAAGGGCAGTGCACAGGGAGATTGAGGCAGGCGCATATGACTCTGTGCTGAATGAGGAGTCTGTTGAAAAGGCAGCAAAGGTGCCTTCAAAGCCAGCTGGCGAAAAACCAGCCAAAAAGCCCGCCGAAGGGCAAACAGGTTCAGGGCAAAGCCCTGCTGAAGGGCAGGATTCAGGGAAATAGCCCTGAAATTGCCTGATAATCGGCTTTTTAAATTTATTTAATTTAAATCATTTATATTAAGGGTATTAAAGGAGTCTTTTTCTGGCTCCGCTTTTACCACTCTCTTCTTTGGGGGGAAAGTTTCTTTGCAAGCTTTCTTTTCTAAAGAAAGTTTGTGGGAGGATATGAGATGAATTTGAAGGATTTCCAGGCAGCTCTGCAGCAGATGAGGCACCAGAGCAAGCAAAGGCGCTTTGTGCAAAGCATTGAATTGATAGTCAACTTTAAGGGCATTGACTTCAAGAAGCAGGAGAACCAGATTGATGTAAAGGTAAACCTGCCGCATGCAACTGGAAAGAAGGCAGGCGGAAAAACCCTTCTTTTTGCACAGGACAAAGCCTTCATAAGTGAAATGAAGGGGAAGTTTGACAGGGTAATTGAAGAATCTGAAATTCCAAAGCTTGACAAGAAGACAGTGAACCAGATTGTCAACGAATTTGATGTTTTGCTTGCTGAGGGCCCTGTAATGATTCCTGTTGGAAAGTATTTAGGGCAGCAGCTTGCCCCAAAGGGAAAGATGCCAAAGCCTGTCCAGCCAAACGCTTCAGCAGTTACAGCAATGCTTGCCCAGTCAGGCAGCGTTACAAGGGTCAGCAACAAGAAGGGCAAGTTCATGCCTGTTGTGCAGGTGCTTGTTGGCAATGAAAAGATGCCTGACAATGAACTCGCTGAAAACAGCTTTGCCATATTTAACGCCTTAATGCCGAAGCTTCCGCAGAAGAACGGCAACATAAAGTCTGTTTACTTGAAAGAGACAATGGGCCCTCCTGTAAAGGTCGGTGAAAAGGAGGCAGCTGAATGACAGTGCACACAAGAAAGTGGAAGGAAAGCGAGTTGCAGCAGATTACAAAGCTTGCAGACCAGTACCCTGTGGTTGCCATTGCAACACTGCAGAACTTTCCGGCTTCCCTGTCACAGCTCCTTAGGAAGAGGCTGCACGGCAGTGCGGTTGTAAAGGTCAGCAAGACAAGGGTTGTAAAGAAGGCTTTGCAGGAGAGCAGCGTGAAAAGCGATGGCCTGCTTAAGCATACTGAGGGGAGCGTTGCAGTCATTTTCTCCAACATGAACCCTTTTGAGCTTTTTGCTTTTTTGAAGAAGAACAAGGGCCGCGTTCCTGCAAAAGCAGGGATGATTGCCCCAAACGACATAGTTATTCCTGCCGGGGACACTGGGCTGCCGCCAGGCCCTGCCCTGAGTGATTTGAAGCAGGCCGGCCTTAAAACAGTTATGAAGGGCCCCACTATTTCAATTGCAGAGGACAAGGTTGTTGCAAAGGCAGGCGAGCCAATAACTGCCGGCGTTGCAGGCGCGCTTTCAAAGCTTGACATAAAGCCCATAAAGGTCGGCCTTAA
>JAFGDB010000090.1 GCA_016932355.1 Candidatus Iainarchaeum sp.
GGTGTTTAATTCAAAAATTGCCTTTTTATGCCTTTACTGCCTTTACAATTATGTTTGTTGCAAGGCTGCTTCTCTTGCTGAAAATTCTTTCGCCCAAAAAGAATAGCTTTGCCCCTGCCATTTCAATTGCGCTGCTGTATTCTTCCTGGCCCGCCCTTGAAAAGCCGCTTCCAACCACTTTGGCAATTTCAAAGCCGTTTTCCCTTAGCATTTCCTCAAGCGACTTTTTTGTAAAGGCCTTGACATGCCCGTTCAATCTTCCATATGGCGTTCCATAGCTCTTCCTTGAGCCAGATTCAATGAATAATGGCAAGTATCCAAATAAGAGCATTGCCCTGTTGTACCAGCTTGCTGTGTTTGGAACGCTCAAAATCAGTGTTCCCCCTTTTTTTAGTACGCGCTTGATTTCAAGCAGCAGGCCATCGCTGTCAATCACATGTTCCAGGACCTCGCCTGCAAGCACTGCGTCAAAGCTTGCCTGCTTGAATGGGAGCTTTTCCCTGTTCAGGTCAACCTTCTTCACTTCAATTCCCTTTGCCCTTGCCTTTCTCACGTTTTCGTCAACAAGCTCAACTGCTTTTGCATTGCATTTCAGCGCGTCCCTTATCTGGGCTGTCATTGTGGCATCTCCACATCCGACATCAAGGAGGCTTCCCTCAAAGCCTGAGAGCATTCCAATTATTTTTTTTGTCCTGCCCTTGAATGTGCGGAAATAGCCCTTGTTGAATTTTTTCTTTGACTTGTAAATTTCCTTGTTGTAGTTTGATGCGTCCATTTTTTACCAGCCCTTTGCCATTTCCTTGGTTAATTTTTCTGCATCCATTGCTACCAGTCCCTTCTCCTTTTCTCCCATCCTGACTTTTTTTTGAATAGGAGGTATGACAGGCCCTCTATTGAGTACTTTATTATGCCTCCCTCCCTGATATTTCTTGTAGAGGTCAGTGTAAAAATTTTGTTGTTGAAGCCGATTTTCCCCAGTTTCTTCAGTTTCAGGGAGAGGTCATAGTCCTCGCAGGTCATGTTCTCCTCATTAAAGCAGCCGGCCTTTTCAAAAGCGCTTTTCTGAACTGCAATGTTGAATCCTGCGAGCAGCGGAAACCCAACCATTGTTGTAACCCTTGCCTCAATGCTCCACCCGCTGTAGAAAAGCCTTTCAAGCAGGCTGTCCTTTTCCAGTGCCCTGAACGGGCCAGTTGCAGCCACAATTCCTTCCTTTTCAAATTCCTCTTTTATTCCTTCAAGCCAGTTTGGGCCGGCAATGCTGTCAGCATCTATGAACGCAAGAATGTTTCCTTTCGCTTTTTTTGCGCCGTGGTTTCTTCCATAGCCTGCGCTGACCTTTTTGCATTTCAAAACCTTGTCTGCGTACTTTTCTGCAACCTGGACTGTCTTGTCAGTGCTGCTGCTGTCGCTTACAATTACCTCATATTCCTGCCTTGGAATGCCCTGGCTTAAAACCGATTTTAGGCAGGCTGCAATTGTTTTTTCCTCATTGTAGGCTGGGACAATTACGGAAATCATGAAATAAGTGGATGCAGTAATCTATTTATTCCTTTTATTTAAGAATAAGGTTATGATTGGGTTTTTTTACGGGCTGCTTCAGCTCATGCGCATTCCAGAGTGGAGCAAGAGCTTTGGCAACATGGCGATTGCTGCAGTTACTGCTGGAATTGCCCTTGGCGTGGAAATTGAACCAGTGCGCTTTCTCGCAGGCTTTGCTGCGCTTGCCCTGCTCTGGTCAGGGCTTTACTCCCTGAATGACTTCACTGACAGGAAGGCGGATGCCCTGCATGATGTCAAGAAAAAAAGGCCTATCGCAAGCGGCCTTGTTTCCCCTGCCGCAGGCCTTGCTTTCTCACTTGCCCTAATTCTCGCAGGCTTTGCAATTGCCTTTTCCCTTGAAAGCTTCCTTTTCCTGGTTTGCATGGCTGCAATGTTCATAAACCAGGTAATGTACACCATGAAGCCATTCAGCCTGAAGAAGAGGCCTGCCCTTGACCTGGTAAGCGGCTCTTTGGTTAATCCAATTTTCAGGTTTTACTCTGGCTGGGTTCTTTTTGTTCCGGCATTCAATGCACCTTTGCTCATGCTTATTTTTGTTGTTGGTTTGCAGTTTGGGGGCTTTGGCCTTTACAGGATGTCAAGCAAAACTCATGAAAAGGGCCTTGGCCTGAGAAGCAGTGTTGTTCTCTTTGGGGAGAAAAACCTCAGGAGGCTTGCCTATGTTTCGCTTGCAATTGCAGGCCTTTCCTACATCATTGCTTGCTTTGCAATTCTTCCAATTTCCTATCTTTTTCTTGGAATTGCAATGCTTCTGCCTGCCCCGCTTTACAAGACAGCTTTAAAAAGGCCGCAGGAAATGGACATGAGGAGAATGTACTGGACAACCTATGCCCATTACATGGCATTTATTGCAGGGTTTGTAATCCTCTATCCCTTTCAAGTGCTTTAGGCTTCTTTTCCCTGCCTTGCTTTAGGCTTTTTTTTCCTGCCTTGTGCCTGTTTTTCCAATGGCTTAATCAGCTATTCCTTGGCCCTTTTTCTCAGGTAGCGCTTCTTCCTCTTCTTCCTTCTCATCTTCTTTTTCTTCCATTTCCAGCGCTGCCTTGCCTTGGTTTTCTTAAACCGGCTTGTGTTCCTGCTTTCCTTGCTCATGCTTTAACCACATTAAACAATTAGATTAACAAGAATTGGAAGAAAAACTATTTAAAAGGCTTAGTACCAGCCCATGCTAACATAGAAGCCTGGCTCGTAGTAGTAAGTGCTGTAGCTGTAGTACGGCGCGTAGTAGTATGCTGCAGGCCCTGGATAATGCCAATATGAAGAGCCGTAGTAGTATGCGCTTGGCGCATAGTATCCTGAATTGTAATAGCCATAGTGTGCAGGGGCATAATAGCTTCCGTAGTAATGGTTGTAATAAGCCGGCGCATACCCGTAGTATGCTGCCGCATACCCATAATAGGATGGCGCATAGTAGTGGCTGTTTGGGTAATGCAGTGCGCTGTAGCTTCCAGTGCAAACATAGCCATAGCCGCATGCGCTTGCATTAAGTGCCATGAAAAGCACTGAAGCAAGCAAAACCAAAAGTGGTGCCCTCATAATAGTAATTGCTGCGAAAGAAGTATATAAACCTAACGTTTTAACTGAATTAAGTTACTTTTAGGCTTTTTTTTCCTGCTTTTTGGATGCGCCTCTTTTCCCCTGAACAAGGCTGTTTTTGCCCTCACCATGGCATTGCTTCCGGCTGCCCAACCTTTATGTACCTTATTGCCATTGGCGCTATGAATACAGTAACCGTTGAGAGTATTATAAGCGAGGTTATGATGTCTATTGGCAATAGCCCGAATTCAAGTGCAACAAAGGCAATTGCCAGCGTTGTTGAAAGCTGCGGTATTGTTGAAAGGCCAATGAAAAGGCTTTCCTTTGCTGAAAAGTGCAGGGCAAACTTTCCTGCAATAAACCCGCTTGCAACCTTTGCTGAAATAAGCCCTGCTATTATAAGGAGCGATGTTATGACTGCCTCAAGTGAAAGAAAAATGCTGAGGTTGGTCTGCATTCCGACAATTAGGAAAAAGATGGGTATAAACAGGCCATAGCTTATTGTCCTTATCTTTTCCTCAACCTGGCCCTTTATGCTGTCACCAAGCAGTATTCCTATAAGAAAGCCTGCAACTATTGCATGCATTCCAATAAACTCAAACAAAAGCACTGTTGCAATCAGCACAACGAAAACAAACTGCAGCCTGCTTTCAAAGAAGTCGCTTTCCCTTTTCCTGTAGTGGTATATGTCCTGCAGCTTCGGGATAAATTTTTTCAAGAGAAAAATTACCCCAATCACCACTGGTATGTAAATGGGCAGTGGCAGCAGCGGGTGCGCTTTTACGCTCTGCAGTATAAAGGAGAGCAGCAGAAGGCTTCCAATGTCCTCAAGGACTGTTGCTGAAACAATTGTTTCCCCAAGGTCAGTTTCTATAATCTTTCTTGATTCAAGCGAGGGAATTATTACTGCTACAGAGGACGACATGAAGGCTACGCCAAGCACAAGGCCTGTGAAGAGGCTTTGCTTTAGGAAAAGGCCAATGGCAATGCCCACTGCAAACGGAATCACCCCGTTCAGGAACGCGAGAACAAAAATCGCTTTCTCCATTCTCTTGAATGTTTCAATCTTGATTTCGCTTCCTGCAATAAACATCAGAAAAACAAGGCCAACCGCTCCCAAAAAGGACAAGGGCTCATTTAGTGAAACAAGGTTGAACACAGGCCCGATAATCATGCCTGCAACAATCAGTGCAGTAACATACGGCAGGTGCAGCCTCTTGAATAAGGCAGAGAAGAAAAGGCCGCTGCACAGCAGCACAAAAAATGATGCAAGCTCAACCATTCAGCCACTATATAGGTAAAACTGGTTTAAATAAATTGCCCCACCCTGACTCGGCAAAATCCGGCTAAGCCTTTTTTTGCTTGGGCAAAAAAACCCTTGGGAAAATTGCTTCGCGTGTGATTTGATGCCATACTTTGTATGGCATGTGCTCGCTACGCTCGCAAAAATTAATTGCCCCAGCCGGGATTTGAACCCGGGCTACAAGCTCGCTTCAGGCTCCCTTTTTCAGGGATGCCGGAAAAAGGTTTTGCAACGCAAAGCGTTGCCCTTTTCCCGAGACTTTTTTCCCTCAGGAAAAAAGGCTCTGAAAGGCTTGTGTGCTTGACCGGAC
>JAFGDB010000091.1 GCA_016932355.1 Candidatus Iainarchaeum sp.
CCAGGGCCGCCGCCGCCATGCGGCGTTGAAAAAGTCTTGTGCAAGTTTAAGTGCATTACATCAATGCCAAGGCCTGCTGGCCTGCATGCGCCAAGCAGGGCATTCATGTTTGCGCCATCACCATACACAAGGGCGCCTGACTCATGCACAAGCTCGCACACTTCAATAATGTTCTGCTCAAACAGGCCAAGAGTGTTTGGGTTTGTAATCATTATTGCTGCAGTGTTCTCATCAAGCTTTTCTTCCAGGTCCTGCAGGTCAATGTTTCCATTGCAGTCTGATTTTACTTCAACTGCCTCAAAACCGCACATTGAAACAGATGCTGGGTTTGTGCCGTGCGCTGAATCTGGAACAAGCACTTTTTTTCTCTGCTCCCCTTTTTTCCTAAAATAGGCCTGCACCATCATGATTCCTGTGAGCTCGCCGTGTGCGCCGGCAGAAGGCTGCAGGCTAAACCTTGAAAACCCGCATATTTCCTTCAGCATTTCCTCAAGCTCGTGCATTATCTGGAGCGCACCCTGCGCTGTTTCCACTGGCTGTAGGGGGTGCAGCTGTGAAAAGCCCTCAAGCTTTGCAGTTTCCTCGCAAATTTTCGGGTTGTATTTCATTGTGCAGCTTCCCAGCGGGTAAAAGCCAGTGTCCACGCCAAAATTCATTCTGGAGAGGGCAGTGAAGTGCCTTATTACCTCTGGCTCTGAAAGGTTTTTCCCCTTTTCAAATATAAGCTTCAAAGCAATTCCTCCAGTGCAGCTGCAAGGGAATCTGTTGACTGCCTGCTGTTCATTTCAGTTGCTGTTACAAGCGCGCAGTCCTTCAGCTCCGGGAAAATTCCTTCAAGCAGCATCCCGAAAACAATGCCCCTGCCAAGAAGCTTTTTGTGCAATTCTCCAATGCCTGGCTTTTTTACCACAAACTCGTTGAAAAAATCCTTCCCAAATGGAAATTCAAATCCATTTTCCTCCAGCACGCCTGCAAGGTAGAGCGCGTTTCCATGGTTTTCGCCCGCAATCTCCTTTAGGCCTTTTTCGCCAAGCGTTGCAAGGTAAACGGTTGATGCAAGCGCATTCAATGCCTGGTTTGTGCAAATGTTGCTGCTTGCCTTTTCCCTCCTGATATGCTGTTCCCTTGCCTGCAGTGTCAGGACAAAGCCTGAATTGCCCCCAGAGTCTGTTGTCCTGCCCACAAGCCTGCCTGGCAAGTGCCTTATGTACTGCTGCCTGCATGCAATCACGCCAGCTGCAGGGCCGCCAAAGCTCATGCTGTTTCCAAAGCTCTGCACATCCAGTGCAACAATGTCAGCTTTTTCCTTTCCAAGGTTTGGCAGGAATGCGAGCGACAGGGCCTCTGAAACTGCAACAACCAGGAGTGCGTTATTTGAATGGGCTTTTTCAGCAATTTCCTGCAGGCTTTCAATGCATCCAAAGAAGTTTGGCTGCTGCACTATAACGCAGGCTGTTTGCCCATCCAGTTCCTGCAATTCTTCTAAGGCAAGTTCCTCCAGTTCAAGGCTGGCTGCAGTTGCATATGTCCTGAGAACCTGCATCCAGCCAGGGTTCAATGATTTTGAGGCAAGGATTTTGCTTTTTCCTGTGATGTTTTTTGCCATTACCATTGCGTCCGCTGCTGCTGTTGCACCATTGTAAACGCTTGCGTTTGCAGCATCAAGGCCTGTAAGCCAGCAGATGTAAGTCTGCCATTCGTAGATTGCCTGCAGGCTTCCCTGGCTGATTTCCGCCTGGTAGGGTGTGTAAGCAGTGTAAAATTCGCTTCTTCCTGTTATTGCAGGCACTGCTGCCGGAACAAAGTGGTTGTAGCAGCCTGCTCCCAGAAAAAGGCTGAGCTGCTTTGCTGATTTGTTTTTGGCAGCGATTGATTCAAGCTCTTTCCTTAAATCCCTTTCATTTAAGGAGGCAGGAAGCTTCAGTTCCTTTTTAATGAGCGCTTTTTCAGGAATGTCTGAAAACAGCTCCTGCACGCTGCCAAGCCCTGCCTGTTTAAGCATTTCTGCCCTGTCTTTTTCGCTGTTTGGTGTAAACCTCACCCAATGCCCCCACTTCTTTTCCTTTTTCAGCGTTTTCGGGTTTTTGGCCATTATCCTTTTTTCTCTTTTCTTCAGCGTTTCCTAGATTTTTTCCCGCTATTCTTTTTTCTCTTTCCCCTCAGTAAATGCAGTGTACTGCTTGCTGTCCATAAGGCTTTCAAGCTCCTCAATGCTGTCAATTTTCAGCTTTGCAATCCATCCCTTTCCAAAAGGGTCCCTGTTCAGGAGCTCCGGGCTTTTTTCAACCTCTGGGTTTACCTCAACCACCTCTCCTGAAACAGGCGCAAAAACATCGCTCACGCTTTTCACGCTTTCAACGCTGCACATAGGCTTTCCCTTTTCCAGCTTTTGCCCAATTTTTGGCAGCTCAATGAAAACAATGTCTGTCAGGCTGTGCTGGGCGTAATCTGTTATGCCTACAACCACATGGTTGCCCTCAGGCTTGCACCATTCGTGCTCATTTGTGTATTTCCTGTCAGATGGGTTCTCCAATGCAGTCACCTCCTGTAAAAGGGCATTTCAACAGCCTTTGCCCTTGCCTTCTTGCCCCTTATGTCTATTTCAAATTCACTTCCTGGTTTGGAAAATTCAACCCCAATATAACCTAGCCCAATACTCTTTTTTAATGTTGGTGAAAAGTTCCCGGTTGTAACAACGCCGATTTCCTTTCCGTTATCCAGGAGTTTGTGGCCGTGCCTTGCAATTCCCCTGTCAAGGAGCTGGAAGCCAACGAGCTTTTTATCAATGTTACTTTCCCTTTGCCTTTCCAAGGCCTCTTTTCCAATGAACTGCTTTTCCCATGCAACAAGCATTTCATATGGGCATTCAAGCACGGAATGCTTTTCATCAATGTCCTGGCCGTAGAGCATCATTGCTGCTTCCAGGCGCAGCGTGTCCCTTGATGCAAGGCCGCATGGCTCAATTCCAAACTCAGCGCCTGCCTCCAAAATCGCATTCCACATTTCAGGTGCCTTATCACCCATGAAGTAGAGCTCAAACCCCTTTTCGCCTGTATAGCCGCTCCTGCTTGCAATGCATTCAATGCCGTTGATTTCTGCCTGCGAAAAGGTGTAGTATTTAAGCTCGTTCAGGTCTGCTCCAAGCCTTTCCAGCACAAGCCCTGATTTTGGCCCCTGCAGGTCAAGCTTTGAGGTCTGCTCCCTAAGGCCTGAAACCCTTACCTCAAAGCTGCGGGCATTTCCCTGGACCCAGCCAAAGTCCCTTTCATAAGGTGCAGAGTTTACAACAACCCAGAACTTTTCCTCGCTGAACTTGTAAACTGTTAAATCATCAAGTATGCCGCCCTGGGCATTGCACATCACCCCAAGCTTCATCTGCCCTGGCTTCATTCCTGAAATGTCCCTTATAAGCAGGAGCTGGAGCAGCTTCTCTGCATCCCTGCCCTCTACCTGTATTTCGCCCATGTGGCCTGTGTCAAAAAGGCCGCATGCCTGCCTTACTGCATTGTGCTCTTTCAAGGGGGTGCTGTAGTAGAGCGGCAGCTGCCAGCTGTAGAAGTCAATTATCTTTGCATTCATGCTTTTGTGCTGGTCAAAAAGCCCTGTTTTCTGCGGCATGGACCTAATAGGCAGGAAAAGGATTAAAGCCATTTTGGAAGGGCTATGTAGGCTCTGTAGAAATCCTTTATAAAGGCAAAATTGGAATGCCTTAACTTGGCATTTAAATGCAAAATTCCAACTTGGGATTTATAAACAAAACAGGATTTCTACACCGCCAGCTATGTAGAAAGCTTTAAAAACAGGGAAAAGGAATATTTCTTATATGATAAAAAGCCGCAGGGTCAAAAGAAGCCGTTCTGACATGCCAGTAGTGGTTGCTCACCCGCTTTTTTCAAAGACATTCCACAACACAAGGGCCAGCAGGCCAGCAAGGAAGTTTAGGGGCAGAGGCCCAGATGGCGGCATTGGCGCGCGCTTAAGAAAGGGGAAAAGGATTGAGATAAAGGACATTTAGAAATTTTGTGATTGATCCAGGGGGAAAAGGGGTATTTTTTACATGGGGCGAATTAATTCCAATGTTTTTACAAAGGAGTCCAGGCAAACCAGGCCTGGAAAAAAAGGGAACAGGCTGCATTCAGGCAAACATGCCAGAAAATACAGGGCTCTGAAAAAAATTATGGTGGACAAAAGGAAAAATCTGAATCGCAGGATAACTGATCTGCAAACCCGTATTGATTCTCTGGAAAAGGCAGGCAGGCTGGATGAGCAGGTTCCTAGGTCAAGGTTCTCATATAGGTTGACACTTGGAACTTCGCTGAAAAAACTGAAAGAAGACCTTGAAAGTTTAGGTGTCCAGCTGAAGGGTCTTGGCAAAGAAAATTAGCTTAGTAACTGCAGGCTATTTTAAAAAACCGGTTTTATTCAGGGCAAAAAGCCTTATTTCAAAAGCCCCTTTTCTTTCAGGGCAGATTCGATTTTTTCCCTGTTAAAGCCCTCTAGTATAATGCCCTCAATGTCAAGCAATGGCATCATGACTTCCTTGCTGCCCTCAGGCCTCACAGACCTGCGCTTTTCAATCATTTCCCTGGCTTTTTCCTTGTCCTGCACTACATCATACTCTTCAAACGGCACATTGTGCCTTTTCAGCACTGCCTTGGAGGCAGCGCACTTCGGGCAGTTTGGCAAAGAGTAAACTATAACGCCCATAGTGAAAGGAAAGAAGCGAAAACTATTTAATAAATTGTCTCATTCCGCGTGTTTTTTGCTAACATAGGCTTTTAATAGATTATTTCAATCAATTAAAGTGTGGTTGGCTGATGTCAAAGCTGATTCTGGGCGTGCTTGCAAGCACCAGGGGAACTGACCTGCAGGCAGTGATAGGTGCCATTGAAGCAAAGCAGCTTGATGCAGAGATTGCCTGTGTGCTTAGCAACAGGCAGGATGCGTTTGCCCTTGAAAGGGCAAAAAAGCACGGCATTGAGGCAATATTCCTTGACCCGAAAAAATTCAATTCAAAAGAGGATTATGACAGGGAAGTAGTGAACCTGCTGAATGAAAGGAAGGTTCAGCTTGTGCTCTTAATTGGCTATAATAAATTCCTAAGCCAGCCTTTCCTAAAGGCATTCAGGAACAGGGCAATGAACATCCACCCTTCGCTTTTGCCTGCGTTCAAGGGCTGGGACATGAACGTGCATGAGGAAGTGCTTGAAGCAGGGTGCAAGGTTTCTGGGTGCAGCCTGTTCTTTGTTACATCTGAGCCTGACGCAGGGCCTATAATTGCGCAGAAAGCAGTTCCTGTTTCGGAGCATGAAACAGTTGAAAGCCTGAAGGAAAAGGTGCAAAGGGCTGAGGCAGAAGTAATAGTTAATGCAGTAAGGCTTTTCCAGCAGGGAAAGCTGAAGGTTCAAGGGAACAGGGTGAGAATTCTTGGATAGGCTTTTAATTTGCAAATGGCTTGGAAGTGGTCTTGCTTGAACAGGCTTAAGGTAAAGGTTGCACTGCTCAGCGTTACAGACAAGCAGGGGTTGCAGGAGTTTGCAAGGCATTTGCACCAGCTTGGCATAGAGCTTGTTGCAACAGGCGGCACTTACATGAAGATTAGGTCTGCAAAAATCCCTGTAAAGAAGATTGAGGCATTAACAAGGTTTCCTGAAATGCTTGACGGCAGGGTGAAAACGCTGCACCCAAAGATTCATGCAGGAATCCTTGCGGAAAAGGACAAGAAAAGCCATATTGAAACCCTGAAAAAGCACGGCATAAAGCCAATTGACCTGATTGTGGTAAACCTTTACCAGTTCAAGGAAACAATAAGGAAAAGGGGCATTTCACTGGAGGAGGCAATTGAAAACATTGACATTGGCGGCCCTACAATGATAAGGGCTGCTGCAAAGAACTATGGCAGCGTTGCAATTGCAACAACGCCAAAGCAGTATGATGCAATCCTTGACGAGCTAAGGGCCTCCAGCGGAACCATTTCACTGAGGACCAGGCAGAAGCTTGCAGCAAAGG
>JAFGDB010000092.1 GCA_016932355.1 Candidatus Iainarchaeum sp.
AAGCTGAAGCAAAAAAGGCAGAAGAGGAAAAAAAGCCGGAAGAGGAAAAGCCCAAAGAAAAAAAGGAATCTGCAATAGGCAGGTTTTTCTCAAGGCTCAAGTTCTGGGGAAAGAAGAAAGCAGGGGAAAAGAAAGGGGAAAAGCCAGAGGAAACGCCTGCCCCAAAGCCAATTGAAAAAAAGCCCGAGGAAATAGTAACCCAGAGGGTAAGCCCTGGAGAGGTCTCAATCCAGCCCTCGCAAAGGGTTGAAAGGGCACTGGAAGAGCTTAAGAGGATGATTGCAACACAGCAAAAAGCTGCAGCAGAAATGCAGGCAGCTGAAAAGAAAGCTGAGGAAAAAAAGCCAGCTGCTGAAAAGAAGCCTGAAGAAAAGCCAGGCAAAAAAGAAGAGGAAAAAAAGCCTGAGAAGAAAGAGGAAAAGCCGGCAATTGGAAAGCCTGCCCTGAAAAAGCCTGAAGAAAAGAAGGCAGAGGAAAAGCCAGGCAAGAAAGAAGAGGGGAAAAAGCCGTTAGCCGAAAAGCCTGGCAAGAAAGAGGAAAAAAAGCCTGAGGAAAAGAAAGGCGAGAAAAAGCCAGGCAAAAAAGAAGAGGAAAAAAAGCTAAAGGAAGAGGAAAAAAAGCCGGATAAAGAGGAAAAGAAAGCAAAGCCAGGAAAGGAGAAGGAGGTAATCCAGCCGGCACCGCCTGTGAAAAATATTCCGCTTGAGCAGGCACCGCCTGAAATAAAGGACGCAATCAGGTTTGTAAAGCTTTCAAGCAGGGCAAGGGGCTGGTACGGAGACACTCTAAGCCATAAGAAAGCCTCTTTGAGCGGATGGCGCCTTAGGAAAAGGATGAAGCTGCACAATCTCAGGAAAAAGGCAAAGAAGAAAAAGCTGACAGCAAAGGAGAAAAAGCTCAAAAGAAAGCTTGAGAAAGACCAGAGGAACCTTGGCGAAAGGCTCAGGGTGATTGAAGACGAGCTTAAGGTCCTTAAAAAGATTGAAAGCGTGAGGAAAAGCGAGGAAAAGCAGCTTGAACAGCAGGTAAAGGCAGCAGGAATACAGATACCAAAGAAGGAGCTGCTTTCACTGGAAAAAGGCAAGCCAAGCTTCAGGTCAAGGGAGGACCTGCAGGCAACAGCCGACGCAATAAAGGCAGTTGCAGAGGAAATGGCCGAGCTTGTGACAATCATCCCTGCAATGCTGCCCCAGCCAGAGGAAAAGCTTGGCCTTGACAAGGAGATTGACGCAACCCAAAGGATGATAAAGGGCCTTGAAAAGGCATTCTACAAGAGGAAGATAAGCTTCAACCAGTTTAGGGGAAAGCTCTTTGAATACCAGGCAAAGCTCAATGAAATGAAGATAAAGAAGAAGTTCCTTGAGGAGGGCCAGGTTCCAGAGCAGAAGGTAATAAGCCTGAAGCCATCTGCACCAGAGGTAAAGGCTGCACCAGCGCCAAGGCCGTTTATACCAAGGCCCATGCCAAGGCAAATTCCAAGACCACAGCCCGAAATGCCAAGGGAAAGGGTCAGCATAAGCCCGGAGTCAGCAAAAACCCTTGAAAGGCTTGCCTCAAGGGCAGCTGTAATGCCAAGGATCCCCCCAATAAGGGAAAGGATAATTGAAAGAATAATTGAAAGGCCGCCTGAAAAGCACATTGAAAAGCCAGAGGTTGAGGCAGAGAAAAAAGCGGTGGCAATTGAAAAGGCAATTGAAAGGATTGAGGAAAAGCCTGAGAAAAAAGAAGAAATAATAAAGGAAGCTGAAAAGCCGCAGGTAGTGGAAAGGGTAATTGAAAGGATTAAAGAAAGGCCAAAGCCAGCGGAAAAGCCAAGGGTTGTTAAAAAGCCAAAGCCAGCGGAAAGGGCTGAAAAGCCAAAGGCTGCTGAAAGGGAGAAGGCAGTGGAAAAGCCAAAGGCTGCTGAAAAGCCAAAGCCCATTGAGGTTGAAGTAAAGCCAGTCCTTGGAAAGGATGTGGAAAAGGCAATTTCAGAAAAGCTTGCTGGGAAAATAAGCAAGGCCCAGATGAGGAACATAGAGCAGCAGCTGACAGAGCTCATGGAAAAGCACGACATACCAGGGGTGCAGCTTGCAGAGCACATAAAATCAATGGATTCTGGAACGCTTGTTTCAGACTTCCACAAGCTGATTAGCATAATTGAAGAGCAAAGGGCAGAGAGAAGAACAGAAATCATAAAGCCTGCCCCAGGCTTTGAAACATCAGCAGCAATAACCGGAAAAAAGAAGGAAAAGATAACAGGCGTGGAAAGGGAGATAATCAAGGCAAAGATTGAAACAGACTTTGACAGGCTTTTAAACCTCATCAAGCTCAAGGGAATCATTGGGGCAGAAGAGGCAGCAAGCCAGCTTGGCATGGACAAAAAGCAGGTGAAAGAGTATGCAGAAGTGCTTGAAAGAAGCAGGCTCCTTAAAGTTGTTTACCCGCCGATCGGCACAATGAAGCTTGCATATCCAGGCTATCTCCAATGGCTTGAAGACCAGAAAAAGCAAAAGAAGAAAAAGAAGTAATGCGTTTTAATAAGTGATAAAAAATGGCGGAAAATTCAAGCGGGCCGAGGAAAATAGTTACAAGGGCAAAGGTAATAGAATCCTACCCTGTAAAGACAGATGAGGTAACAATTGAGGTAAACATAATTGATGACGAAAAGGCATTTGTAAGAAGCTACTACCTAAACTTTCCTGAATATGGCGCAGGGACAGTTGCATTGCTCACAAACCTAAAGACAAGCATCCTAAGCGAGATATCCCTGCGCGCGGAAAGGATGATGGAATCAAAGTTCGTTGAGAGGACAAAGGACAAGTTCAAGCTAAGGGCAGAGCAGCTGCTTGAAAGGAACGTTCCTGAAATGCCTGACGAAACAAAAAACCTGCTTATCGGCATTCTCCTGAACGAAATGCTCGGCCTCGGAAAAATAGAAATACTTCTCTCAGACCCAAACCTTGAGGAAATAGTTGTAAACTACAGCAAGGAGCCTGTGTGGGTTTACCACAAAAAATACGGCTGGCTGAAAACAAACATTTTCCTTGAATCAGAGGGCGAAATAGAGAACTATGCAAGCATAATTGCAAGAAGGATTGGAAAGCAGATTACAATACTAAACCCGCTGCTTGACGCACACCTGATAACAGGGGACAGGGCAAACGCAACGCTGTTCCCAATCTCAAGCAGGGGAAACACAATAACAATAAGGCGGTTCAGGAGAGACCCGTGGACAGTAACAGACTTCCTTGAAAACAAGACAGTGAGCAAGGAAATAATGGCACTAATATGGATTTGCATGGAATACGAGCTAAACATAATTGTAAGCGGCGGCACAGCATCCGGAAAAACAAGCTTTATGAACATCTGCATGCCGTTCTTCCAGCCAAACCACAGAATCCTCTCAATAGAGGACACAAGGGAACTGATGCTTCCAAAGTTCCTGCACTGGGTTCCACTAACAACAAGGGAGCCAAACCCAGAGGGAAAGGGCGGGGTCTCAATGCTTGACCTGCTTGTAAACAGCCTCAGAATGAGGCCAGACAGGATAATTGTGGGCGAGATAAGAAGGCAGAGGGAAGCAGAGGTAATGTTTGAGGCAATGCACACAGGGCACAGCGTTTACACAACATTCCACGCAAACACAGCAGACGAAACAGTGAGGAGGTTCATAAACCCGCCTGTAAACGTGCCAGCAACCATGATGGAGGCAGTGCACCTCAACGTGGTAATGTTCAGGAACAGGAGGCTTGGCGTAAGGAGAATACTGCAGGTTGCAGAGCTCATTCCGGAGAGAAGGGGCAAAGAGGAATCAATCAAGACAAACATACTTTACAGGTGGAGGGGCTCAGACGACAAGATAGTGCAGCACAGCGACAGCATAAGGCTTATTGATGAGCTGTCACTGCACACAGGCTTAAGCAGGAGCGAAATAATGGGGGACATAAGGCAGAAGGAAAGCATACTTGAATGGATGGGAAAATTCAACATCAGGTCTGTTACAGACGTTGGAAAGGTAATGGCCCAGTACTACAGGGACTCCGAGGAGCTGTTAAAGCACGTTAAAAAGAACGAAAAAATGGAAGAGCTGAAGGCAATGGGCGAAGATGGAAAGCCAAAGGAGGCAGAGAATGCCTAAGGTAATACCGTTTGCGCCGCTGCCAATGCACACCCTGAAAACAGTCAGCGCGCCTTTCATAAGGTACAGCGCCATATTCAACAAAATGTTCCCAAACTTTGGAAAAAGCCTGAGGCAGGCGGAAATACCGGCAGACGAAAGGGAGTATGCAGCAATAATACTGTTCCTTGTAACATTCTACTTCCTATTCTTCACATTCCTTTTGACAATAATACTGAGCAGGTTCACGCCGCACTTCCTGATACTTGGGCCGACAATCGGCGTGGTAATGGCATTCCTGATTTTTGTGCAGACAGTGATGTACCCAAAGATGATTATAAGGAAAAAAATGAGGAGCATTGAGCTAAACCTTGTGTTTGCGCTGAGGACAATACTCATTGAAATAAAGAGCGGGGTAAGCCTTTTCGACAGCCTGAACGTGGTCTCAAGGGGAAACTACGCTGCACTAAGCGACGAGTTCAGGAAAGTGGTTGAATCAATAAACACAGGAACACCGGAGGAAGAGGCCCTGGAGGAATTGGGGGACAGAAACCCAAGCCACTTCCTTAGAAAGGTCATATGGCAGATTGTCAACGGCCTGAAAGCAGGCGCAGACGTAAGCAGCGTCTTAAGCGAAACAGTTTCCTCAATGATAAGGGAGCAAAGGATAGCAATAACAAAGTTTGGAGCACAGCTAAAAATACTCTCCCTAATGTACATGATGATTGGCGTAATAATGCCGGCCCTTGGCCTTACATTCCTCATTGTGCTTGGAAGCTTCCCACAGATAACAATAGACCAGGTGGTTTTTTGGGTGATGCTTGCAGCAATAACAGTAATGGAATTCATGTACATCGGCATAATAAAAAGCAGGAGGCCAAGCATAATAGGGTGATTTCATGGGGTTATACAGGAGAATGGCAGCAGTGCTTCCAATGAGGCTCATAAACGCATTCAAAAGGGAAATGCACTATGTGGGAATGCACGTTGACGAAAACAGGTTTGTGGGCTTTGTAATACTGTTCGGAATCGGGATAGCGGCAGCAGCCTCAATAAACCTGCACCTATTCCTCAACGTGCCATGGTACTACACCTTCGGGCTTGTTTTTGCAGGCTTTGCAGGCGGCATATACTTCTGGATAAGCCAGACAGCCCAAAACCAGGGAGCACAGGTTGAAAGAATGCTCCCAGACGCCCTTGAGCTCGTTGCATCAAACATAAAGGCAGGCCTGACAACAGAGAGAAGCCTCTTCACCTCGGCAAGGCCTGAGTTTGGCGCACTATCTGTTGAACTGAAGGAGGCAAGCAAAAGGATACTTTCAGGGGAAAGGACTGATGACTCACTGCTTGGCATAGCAAAAAACATAAAGAGCGAGATACTTGAGAGGACAATATGGCTGCTTGTGCAGGGCATAAAGAGCGGCGGGCAAATAGCAGATTTGCTGCTGCAGCTTGGCTCAGACATAAGGGAAGAAATAGCCATGAGGGACGAGATAAAGTCAAACATCAGCATGTACGTCCTGCTGATATTCTTTGCAGCAGCGTTCGGCGCGCCAATGCTCTTTGGGATAAGCTCGGTAATTGTGGGCATCCTTGTGGAGCAGACAGAGGGAATAAACCTCAACCCAGAGCAGATAGAGCAGTACAGCCAGATGAGCCCAGTGGGCAGGTTTTTTGGAGTGCCAACAGTTGCAATAACAGAGGACTTTGTGGTGTTCTATGCACTGATAACCCTGATTGTAACATGCGCCTTTGCAGCATTCACAATGGGAGTGATAAACGCAGGCAAGGAAGCAGACGGGGCTAAATTCGTTCCAATAATCCTAGGCATAGCGCTAGCCCTGTTCTTTGTCATAAGGATAGTTCTGAAAGAGGCCCTCGGCGGAATAACCACAGTCCTGTAAAAAAAGGGCAAGCTTTGCAAAACACCCCCCATTCCATCCCACCCAAAGCTAAAGGCGCAAGCGCGGCAAAGGAAAAGGCCACAAGGCTTAGGGGAATTCAAAACCAGCCCAAGGCAGGCAGTTAACCAGACCATTTAACCCAAGGTTAAAGGCGCAGGCACAGCGCGATAGGAAAGGGCGGCAAAGGCCAGGCAATTTTCGCAAACCCAAAAACAAATTATATATACATAGCTCAGGCGCGCGGCATGGCGCAGCTGGAAAGCCCGCAGCAAAAGACGCACAACAGGCGCAATTTAAACGCATGCAACTGCAAAAACGCAATATTTGAAGCACCAGCTGCACCAATTCAGCGGGATTGCAGCAATCGCCGAATAAAAGCAGGGCTTAATAAAGGAGCGAGCAGCAGAGGTTATTGGAAAACAACTGCAAAAGAGCCAAATCTTACTTATAAGAAAATCTTATAAAGTGGTTTGTGCAATGTTTTTTGCAGAGGTGATTGATTGCAGCCAAGCGTTGGAACAACCAAAATGTCAACAAGGGGCCAGGTGATAATCCCAAAGGAGACAAGGGAGTTTACAGGCAGCTGCCCTGAAACAATCTTCACTGTTTTTCCGCTAAGCAGGGAAATCATTGTCCTGAAAAAGCTTGACAAGAAAAAAGCTGTTGAAGAGTTCAAGGCACTGAGGGCAAAGGTTTCAGGCAAGATTCCAGAGGCCAAAGTAAATGAAATTGCGCACAGGGAAAGGTAGAAAGGTTGTAATTGACACAAACATTGCGGTTTCCGCGCTGATTGCAAAAGAGGGTGCGCCTGCAAAGCTGTTTGAAATGCTGATTCTGGGCGAGATTGAAAACTACACAAGCAGGGAAATCATTAAAGAGCTGAAAGCAGTCCTAAACAGGGATGAAATCACGAAAAGAACCCCAAAAAAAGCAAGGCAATTCATCCTAAAGCACTATATAAGCAACTCAATCCATGTAAGGGCAAAGGAGAGGATTAACGCTGTCCAGCACAGTTCAGACAATAAATTCATTGAAGTTGCCCTAGAGGCAGGCGCAGGCGTTATAATAACTGGGGACTCGCACCTCTTGCAGCTTGAAGAATTCAGGGGCATAAAGATAGTGAGGGCAAAGCATTTCCTTGAGGTAAAAGGGCAATAGCACTTCCCAGGCCCCAAGGCGTTTGCAGGGGAAAAATTCCAGCAGGCAGCCTGCCGGCTGCCGCCTATTTAAAAATAAGAAAAAGAAAAGGAAAAGGAAAAATGAAAGCAATCAACGGCTTTACACAGTGCCCTGGCAGGT
>JAFGDB010000093.1 GCA_016932355.1 Candidatus Iainarchaeum sp.
CTCTTTTTAATTTTTCCGGGTCGTTTGAGTAAACTGCGTCTGCCAGCATTGGCTCCCTTTCCGCCATGGTTGTTTTTGCAGCCAGCTGGTGCAGCCTCCGCCTTTTTTGAAAGAATTTTATTTTCAGCAGTGGCTTTTTTTTCTGCTGGGCTCTTTTCGGCTTTGGCATCAAACCACTTTATTTTTTTGCCAGCTGCCATTGCTTGTCAAAGTAGTGCTGTAGTGCGTTTGCAATCGGCTTGTGCTGGTTGAATATTGTGAAGTGGTATTCCGGCTTTTCCCTTTTGAAGTCGCTTAATGCAAGCACAACCTTCTTGCCGTCAATGATGAATGCGTTTAATCCATGCTCTATCTGCCTTGCTTCGTGTGCTGCCTTTTTCAGCCAGTCTGTTGAAAAGCTGTTCAGTATTTTAACGTTAACATTCCTCTGCCTTGCCTTTTCAATAGCTTCCCTCAAAACATGCTCCTTGTCCGTGGCCTCTGCAAACCCGACAAGGCTGTTTTTTGCCTTCATGATTTCCTGTGCAAGAATCCTTTCAAAGTCGTGCCTGTCTTTTACGCGCATCACGGTTTCTCCGCTTTGCTCTTTTGCGGCTGCTGAAACAGTGAGGCTGTCCCTCATTTCAACTGCCCTTTCATGCAGCTGTTTTAGTTCAGCCTGCTTTGCCTCAATCAGGTTGTCAAGGGCCTTGTTTGCCTCAATTCCCCTGTACTTTTTGGGCCTGCCCCTTATTTCAATTACAAGGTTTTTCTCAACAAGCTTGTTTAAAACATCGTAAACACGGGTTTTTGGCACCTGGGCTTGCCTGCTGATTCCTGGGGCTTCTGCCTCGCCCAGCTTGAACAGTGTGCTGAGCGTTTTGCTCTCATATTCTGTAAGGCCAAGCTGCTCAAGCAGGCTGTTTACCTCTGTGCTGTTCATGCCAAATTACCCAGTTTCCCCTTAATATATACTATATATGGGAACTTTCATATATTTAAATTTACCCTATCCGGTTAAGAAATTATCAATAGAAGCCGATTGCTGCATAGCCAACTACGTTCATTTCATCATGGCTTGCTGTAGCGCTTGAATCATACTTGAAGAGCTTTCCCTGCCTGATTCCCTTCTCCCTGCAGCATTGCATAAGGGCTGCAATTGGGGCATGGCCGCAAATGCTCAGCTTCCTTTCCATTACCATCTTGTGGAATCCCTCCAAATCAAGCTTTTTCACCTTTTCAATTGCTGCAAGGTCCTTTTCCCTTGCGCTTTCCACTGGTTCAAAGTGGGTGAAATCGCTTGAGGCAACAATGCTAATGCCTTTCAATTCTGCCAGGGTGCCCCCCAGCTGCTTGAGTTCCCCCATGTTTTGGGTCATTATGGTAATTGGCAGTATTTTGAATTCCTTGAATTGGTGCTGCAGGAATGGAATCTGCACTTCAATGCTGTGCTCCTGCACGTGTGCAATGTCGTCTGCCTCAATGCCAAGCGCTGCGAGCAATTTTTCCCTTGCTTTCTTGTCCACGGGGATTTTTCCCAAGGGGGTCTGCCATTCATCTGCTGCGCTTACGCTAATTCTTTCCCCCATGCCTGTGTGGTTTGGGCTAAGAATGGCAAAGCATTTTGATTCCTGAAGTGCATTAAAGGAGTGTGCTGCAACCTTTCCGCTGTAAATGTAGCCTGCGTGAGGTGCAATTACATAACTTGTTTTCTTTTCTTTTGGAAGGCCCTTAAAGAATCCCTTGATTTGTTCAGCAAGCGCTTTTTTTTCTTTCGGGTAGAATGAGCCTGCAACGCTTTCTGTCCTGACCGGCAAGCTGTTGCTCATCTCCTTTCTTTTCTTCTGAATTTGGGCCTTTTTGTTTCGGTTTCCTCTGCTTCCTCTGCACCTTCCTGCAGCTTGTATTCAAAGTCTTCAGGTTCCTTCTTAAAGTCTGTGTCCTTCTTTATTTTGCCCTGCTCTTTCAGGATTTCCCTTGCGAGCAGGAAGAACACAAGTGCAATGCTTTTTCTCCCCTTGTTGTTTATTGGTATTGCAACATCAATGTTTCTCAAATAGTTGTTTGTTGAGCACAACCCAACAACTGGGATGCGCAGCTTTACGCTTTCCTCAATTGCCTGCTTGTCTGACTCAGGGTCTGCCACTATTATCACGCCTGGTTCAACAAAGCCTTTTGCTGAAGGGTTTGTGAATGTTCCTGGGACAAACCTGGCTGTCATTGCCTTTGCCCCTATTGCCTCTGAAAATTCCTTAACCGGCTGCTGTCCGTAAACCTTTCTTGAAATTGCTATGACCTTTGAGGGCTCAAACCTGCTGAGGAAGCTTGCAACTGCCCTTATCCTTTCGTCTATTGTGCTTACATCAAGAACCCTTAGGCCGTCTTTCCTCTGCTTGAATATGTATTTCTGCATGTCGCCTGTCTTGAATTTTGTTCCGATGTGGCTGCCTGTTTTTAGGTATTTGTCCAGCTCAATCAGGTGGCTTTTTTTTTCTTCCTTTTCACTCATTTGCCTCATCTCTTGTATTGCATTATTTCATCAATTAAGTCTGCCTGTGCAAACAGCATTCTCCTGCAGCAGTACCTTTTCACTCCTAATTCGTCCAAAGCCTTTTCAGGCTTTTCCCCTTTTTCAACCCTTTCCTTGAACTGCTCATACAGCCCTGCGAGCTGTTTTCCGCAGCTGAAGCATCTTATTGGCACAATCATGTCAAAAACCCTCCTGCTTTTTTTTACCTCTTGCTCTTTTGCTTCTTTTTTCTGGCTTTTGTTCCCAGCGGCTTTTTGGATTCAACCCTTCTCACATCATCAACCAAAAGCATCCTGTCATAAGCTAAAAATGCTGCCCTGAGCTTGTTGTCCTTGCTGTATTGGACAAGGGCTTTTGCTATGGCGCTTCTTGCGGCTGCTGCCTGCCCCATGAAGCCGCCGCCCTTTACCTTTACTTTTATGTCCACCTCTTTTGCTGCTGGTGCCATTTCCAGCGGCTCTCCAATAAACCTTTTCAGGTAGGCCGGCTGAAAAACGCTTATGCCCCTGTTGTTTATCTTTATTTTTCCAGTGCCCTTTTTTATGGTTGCCCTTGCAACAGCCATCTTTTTCTTGGCCTTGCTGTTAATGCCTGTTTTTCTCTTCTTTTTCTTTTTTCCCTGCATTTTATCACCATCTTGCCCCAAGCAGCCTGCATACCTCTCCAAGCTCAACGTATTTTTTCCTTTTTTCAACCTTGGCGCCGGGCAGCTTTGTTAATTCCTTTCCCTGGAATTCTGCCGGCACTGATATAAAAACCATCACCCTTCTCAGCGCTTCCCTGCCTCTCCTGCTTGTGAACGGCAGCATTCCCCTGACTGCCCTTCTAAGCACGCGGTCAGGCATCCTGCTGAACTTTGGGCCCTTTCTCGGGTTGCCTTTGCCCCTCAGGTCAAGCTTTCTCTTCATCCTGCTTAGTGCAGACTGCTTGCTGCCTGTAAGTATTGCCTTCTCTGCGTTGATTATGACTACTTGGTTGCCCTCCAGGGCATTTTTTGCTGCAAAGCTTGCAAGCCTGCCCACAATTGAGTTCTCTGCGTTCATTATAATTGTTTTCTTTTCCATGCAATCACTTCACAATAACAATTGTTTTTGGCTCAATTTTTTTCTGGAGAGCCTCTTCTATTGTAAGGGCCTTTCCGCCTGCCTTCCCTATTTTTTCTATTGCCTGCCTGCTGAATTCCAGGGCAATCACTGCAGGCTTTTCATTCAATGAGCCGTTTCCAAGCACCTTTCCCGCTATGAGCAGGTTTTTTCCCTTGAATACCGCTGCCAGCTTGTCCAGCTTCCAGAGGTTTATGCTTGGCCTTTGCCTCCTTGGCTTAGCCAGCTTTTCAGCAATATCAAGCCATATTGCCTTCTTTTCCTTTCTGGCTCTGCTTTCAAGCAGGCAAACCAGCCTCTTTGTTTTTCCCTTTGTCGGCCCTGTTCTCTTCACCATTCTTCTCACCAATTTCCAAAATTCCATTTTTCCCCTGGTTTAAGTTTTCTTTTTATGCCACTTTTCTTTTTTGAAAAGAAAAGTTGTGCAGGGGGGAGGATTTGAACCCCCGAAGGCACTAAGCCACAGGATTTCTAACCGCTTTAACCGAGAGGCCTTAAGTTTGGCAGAATTTTAAAAAATTCTCCTGCCCCTTTGGCCGCTTGGGTACCCCTGCATTAACAATTTCCTGATTTTTACGCATTACCCTCCCTTTACTTTTGAAAGCAGTTTTCCAAAATCCTTGGCTTTTTCCTGAAGCTCTTGGACTGCATTTCCAATTATGTCGTTTTCGCTCATTCCTGCAATTGGCTCTATGTGCAGGATATAGCTTCCCTTTTCAGCATCAACTGTGAGTGCATCCCTCTCGCATGCGTCCCTGCATGCCCCGCACAGTATGCATTCCATGGCATCCTTGAGAACAACCTTCTTTCCCTGGATTTCAAGCACTGATTTTGGGCATGCTTCAATGCATTGCCCGCACTGGTTGCATTCTTTTTCGCTGTAAACAACAGGCAGCTCCTGGTATGCTACTATTGCAGGCTGCCATTTGCTGTGCTCTTTCCCTGCCTGCATTACTGCCTGCATTTCAGCCTTCAGCTTTTGGTCCTTTCCCAGCTTTACTATGGGGATTTTTTTGTCAATTACCTCAATTTTTGGGTCTGTGCTCTTTATGTCTTTGCTGTAAACCATGCAGCTTCCTTCCTTTTCCAGGACAAGCTTTACCTTTTCACCCGTCTTGTAGCCCTTTGAGTCTGTTTGAAGGGGCAGCATGCCTAGCCTGTGGGCCAGGAACTCGTCAAACATCACTGAGTTGTTTTCGTAAATTTTTACCTCGTCTATTGCAAGGCAGGGCACGTGCAGCATAACGCTTCTCCTGATTGCGTTCAAAAGGGCGGGCGTTGTGCCTTTGACAAGGTACCTGCTTACCTTGTTTTTTTCATCAATTTTCTTTATTTTAATGGCCATTTTTA
>JAFGDB010000094.1 GCA_016932355.1 Candidatus Iainarchaeum sp.
CCAAACGCTTTTAAAATGAATTCCAGCTTTAATCCTATCCTATGGCTGACGCTATTTCAGTGCAGGATCTGAGCAAGCATTACGGCAGCCTCAGGGCTGTTGATTCAGTAAGCTTCTCCATTAAAGAGGGTGAAATCTTTGGGCTTCTTGGGCCGAATGGAGCGGGAAAAACCACCCTGATTTCAATGCTTGTTACAATGCGCAGGCCAAGTTCAGGAAGGGCCTTGGTTAACGGCTTTGACATTGCAAGGCAGCCTGATGAGGTAAGGAAGAGCATTGGAATTGTTTTCCAGGACCCAAGCCTTGATGACGAATTAACCGCAATGGAGAATTTGGAAATTCACGCTGCATTGTACGCTGTCCCAAAGCAGGAAAGGCAAAAAAGGATTGGGGAAATGCTGAAGCTTGTTGGGCTTGAGAAGCATGCCAAAAGCACGGTAAAGACATTCTCAGGGGGCATGAAGAGAAGGCTTGAGATAGCAAGGGGCCTTGTGCACAACCCAAAAGTGCTTTTTCTTGATGAGCCGACAATTGGCCTTGACCCGCAGACAAGGGCAGGCATCTGGGATTACATAAAGAAGCTGAATGCAGGGGAGAAGATTACTATAATACTTACAACCCACTATATGGATGAGGCAGACAGCGTGTGCAGCACTGTTGCAATAATTGACAACGGCAAGATAATTGCAGCTGACAGGCCAGAAAATTTGAAGAACGGGCTTGGTGGCGACATTATTTCAATAAAGTGCCGCCATGGGGAAGGTTGCGAGAAGCAGTTGCAGCAGCTTGCATGGGTAAAAAAGGCAGTAAGCCATGACAGCTTCATTGATGTAAGCGTTGAAAAGGGTGAGGAAAAAATACCGAAAATCCTGATTTTGATGGAGAAGAAGGGCATAGCGGTTGAATCAGTAAGCCTGAGGAAGCCCTCACTGGACGACGTTTTCCTGCACTTCACAGGCAGGACAATAAGGGAGCAGGAGGCAGACCCAAAGGATGCCTTTAGGAGAAGGAGGATGGCATGGGGGCACAGGAGATGAACAGGGAACTGCAGGCAAAGGGAAAATTTGCAGGTGGTCAGGAATGAACAGGGAGATTCTTGGAATTTACATCCTCTGGAGGAGGGAAATAATCAGGTTCTTCAGGTCAAAGAGCAGGGTTGTTGGAAGCCTTGGCATGCCGTTCTTTTTCCTTGCAATACTTGGAACAGGCCTGAACAATGCGTTTGCAATTCCCGGTCAGGGAAACTATTTGCAGTTCATCACGCCTGGCATTATTGGCATGGTCCTGATGTTTGGCTCAATGTTTTCAGGCATAACCGTGCTTATGGATAGGCAGTTTGGCTTTTTGAAGGAAACACTTGTTGCGCCAATAAGCAGGACTTCAATAGTGATTGGAAAAGCGCTTGGCGGTGCAACAACTGCAATAGTGCAGGGTGCAATAATTCTCGGGGTGGCAATGCTTTTGGGGGCGCAGGTCCAGCCTGCCAATATTGCACTGCTTGCAGCATTCATGGTTCTTATTTCAGTTGCCTTTGTTTCACTTGGAACAGCGATTGCCTCTGTTATGGAGGACATGCACGGCTTCCAGCTGATAATGAATTTCCTGATAATGCCCTTGTTCTTTTTGAGCGGGGCATTGTTTCCGCTTTCCTCAGCACCGGAATTCCTGCAGGCTGCTTCAATGCTTGACCCGCTAACCTATGGGGTGGATGGGCTTAGGTTCCTGCTGCTTGGAAGCTCTGAAATACCGTTTGCAGTCTCACTGGCAGTACTTACAGGATTCTGCGCTGCATTCATTGCGCTTGCGGCTTTCCTGTTCAGCAGAATCGAGGAGTGAGTGAAAAAAGGGGCAAAAAGCCCTGAAAACATTACCTTAAAATACTTGAATTGCGTCTATTTTATGGAATAGTGGTTTTATGGCAGAAGAGAATAAGGCTGAAGATGGCACTGACCTGTTTGAAGAAGTTTTCGGGGAGGAAAAGCCTGAAAAACCTGTAAAAAAGCAGGAAATTGCCAAACCTGCGGAAGAGGAGAATTGGCCTGAGGAAAGCCCTGAAGAGGGCGAACCAGAGCCTGAGGAAAGCCAGGGGGAAGAAATTGATGGGGGGGAACCAGAGCCTGAAGAGGGTGAGAAAAGCCGGGAACCTGAAGAGGATGCCAAGCAGAAAGGAGAAAAGAGCGGGAAAAAGCCCAGGAGGAAGGGCAGGGCAAAAAAGGGCAGCATTAGAATTGTAAGGCCTGTTGACGAGGACGAGGTGAAAAAAGGCCTTAGGGAGAAGATAAAGAAGATTGTGGTTGCAAAGGCGGAGAAGGCAGCCGAGAACGAGGAAATGCCAGCCCTTGACAGGGAAACTGGGATAAAGGAGGAGGGCATTAAGGAGGAAAGCCCAGGGGAGGAGCCAGTTGCCAAGGCCGCTGAACAGCCAAAGCCTGTTATGAAGCCGGAACTCAGATTTTTGGAGCATGAGGAAGGAAAGGTATTTATTGGAAGGAAGCAGAGCGTTTACAAAAAGTATGCAGACCAGGCAGGTCTCTTCATTGGCGAAGTGGCAGAGAATGATGCAAGTGGAAAGCATGTATACCTTGACAGCCTGAACCCGCATGTTGTTTTTGTGTGCGGGGCCCGTGGTTCAGGAAAGAGCTATATCTTGGGGGTTATAGCTGAAGAGCTTGCACTCAACAACAAGAACGTTGGCATAATTGTCGTTGACCCAGTCGGCGTATTCTGGTCAATGAGGTTTCCAAACAGGGATGAAAGGGAGCTGCAGCTGCTTGCAAAGTGGAATTTGCTTCCGCAGGGCCTGGACAACCTGAAGGTTTTCATTCCAAAGGGCATAGCAGACCAGATCCCGAAAAACACTTATGACGGAAAATTCAGCATTCCGCCTGGATTGCTTACAACAGAGGATTGGTGCCTTACATTTGGAATTGAAAGGTTCAGCCCAAGCGGCCTGCTTTTGGAAAAAGCCATATTCAAGGTAAAGCACGGCTATAAGAACAAGGAGGGAAAAAGCACAAAGGGAAAGAATGACCTTTTTTCCCTGGAGGAGCTGATCCAGTGCCTGCAGACAGATGAAGAGCTGAACAGCAGCGAGAGGGGCTACAAGCCTGACTCAATCAGGGCGCTGGTAAGCAGGTTTGACGCTGCAAGGGCATGGGGTGTTTTTGACGAGGAAGGCACTCCATTGGGAGAGCTTAGCATGGAAAACCAGCTCACCATCATTGACACATCATTCCTTGAGGACAACGTTTCTGCACTGGTAATTGGATTGCTTGCAAGGAGAATACTTGCTGCAAGGAAGGTTAGCACAAGGCAGGAGTCAGCCCAAAGGTTCAAGGAGGAAAGGGACATTGACAAGCTGCTTGAATACGGCATTCCGCCAACATGGATGTTTATTGATGAGGCCCACACCCTTATTCCAAGCGGCAACACCATGACGCCTGCAAGCAATGCCCTGATTGAGTATGTGAAGCAGGGAAGGCAGCCAGGCTGTTCAATTGTTTTTGCAACTCAGCAGCCAAGCGCAATCAACACAAAGGTTTTGAGCCAGCTTGACCTCATGATTTCACACAAGCTTGTTTTTGACGATGACATAAAGGCAGTTTACAAGAGGACACCCACCATAATCCCAAGGCCATACAAGAAAAGCTCGTTCATCAAAACGCTGCCAGTTGGGGTTGCGCTGACAGGCGACAGGCGCGAAGAAACAAGCAGGGCATTTGTTTTGAGGATAAGGCCAAGGATGTCACAGCATGAGGGAAGGGAGGCTGAAACAGCTGAAAGGAAAAGGACCCTTGGGAACGAAGAGGTTTTGGTGCTTGCTGTTGAAATGGCTGGCAACAAGCTGAAGAGAACAGGCTCAATTGAAACAAGCGCAGTTGACCACATGGTAAAAACCCTCAATGCAAAGTACTCTGCCAATTTAAAGATGGGAGATGTCCTAAGCAG
>JAFGDB010000010.1 GCA_016932355.1 Candidatus Iainarchaeum sp.
AACCATATCCCATTTTATACATAACAAGTTCCTTGGCAAAAAGCACTTCCCGGAAAAATTGAGCCTCACATTTGAAAAGCTGCAGGATTTGAGGTATGGGGAAAACTGGCACCAGAAGGCAGCATTTTACAGGGAGCCGCTTGCAACAAAGGCAGGGATTGCGGCTGCAAGGCAGCTGCATGGCAAGGCGCTTTCCTTCAACAACATTAACGATGCAAATGCTGCAATTGAGCTTGCCAAGGAATTTACTGAAGCAACTGCAGTCTTAATAAAGCACGCAAACCCCTGCGGTGTTGCCTCATCAAAAAATATTTCCACAGCTTTCAGGAACGCTTTGGAGTGCGACAAGACAAGCGCTTTTGGAAGCATTATTGCACTTAACAGGAAGTGCGATTTTGCAACTGCAAAGCAGGTTTCATCCTTCTTCAACGAGCTTGTTGTTGCGCCAAAGTATGACAAGAAGGCCCTTTCCATGCTCAAAAGGAAATCAAATTTAAGGATACTGCTGCTGCCAGGCCTTGACAAGCCCCATTTTTCAAGGGGCATTGATTTCAGGGCAGTTGAGGGCGGTGCCTTGGTCCAGACGCTTGATTCAAAGAAGCTCAGGGAAAGCGACTGCAAGGTTGTTTCAAAGAGAAAGCCCTCGCAGGACGAAATGCAGGACATGCTTTTTGCCTGGTCTGTTGCAAAGTATGCCAAGAGCAATGCAATAATCCTTGCAAAGGGCAAGGCAACAGTTGGCATAGGTGCGGGCCAGATGTCAAGGATTGACTCAACAGATATTGCGGTCAAAAAGAGCAGCGGGAAGTGCAAGGCCAGCGTCCTTGCATCTGACTCCTTCTTCCCATTCCGCGACAATGTTGACCTTGCGGCAAAGGAGGGCATTACAGCAATCATTGCGCCTGGCGGAAGCATTAAGGATAATGAAATAATTGCAGCAGCAAACGAGCACAACCTTGCAATGGTCTTCACAGGGATAAGGCACTTCAGGCACTGAGGGCGAGACAGCTATTCCTGAAAAGAAAAAGGCTCTTCAGGCATTAGTTGCAGGGCATTAATTCTGCTCCAGGCACTAGGTTAGGAAAAAGCCCGCAATTCTCCTTACATACTTTCCAGGGTTTACAAGCCTTACCTCTTCCCTGATTGAATCAATCTCCTGAATTTCCTCCGCGGTGAGCTTCCATGAGAAGATGCCAAGGTTCTGCTCCAAGTGCTCTTTTGAGCTTGCCTTTGGAATCACTATTGTGCCCTTTTGCAGGAGCCATTTCAGCGAGATTTGGGCCGGGCTCTTCCCATGCCTTTCAGCAATTTTCAGTATTGTTTTGTTTTGGAATACCTTGCCCCTTGCAATCGGCGAATAGGCAGTTATTGGAATGTTTTTTGAATTGCAGTATTCAAGCAGCTTCCCCTGCCGGAAGAGCGGGTGCATCTCCACCTGGTTTGTTGCAATTTCCTTGGATGTTTGCAGTGCCTGCTCGATTTCAGGGATTGTGAAATTGCTTAAGCCAAATGCCCTAATCTTTCCCTCATTTTTCAGCTGCTGCATTGCCTTCAGGGTTTCAGCTATTGGCACCTTTGGGTTTGGCCAGTGGATGAGGTAAAGGTCAAGGTAATCAGTTCCAAGCTCACCCAGGGTTTTTTCACAGGCGTTTATGAGGTCGTTGAAGTGCATGTGGTTTGACCAGGCCTTTGAAACAAGGAACAGCCTTTTCCTGTCAAAGCCCTCTATTGCATTGCCTATTTCCACCTGGTTGTTGTACATTTCAGCTGTGTCAATGTGCGTGTAGCCGAGTTCTAAAGAGGCCTTCACTGCACTGGCGCATTTCTCACCATTTAGGAGCCAGGTTCCAAGGCCAAGGGCAGGGATTTGAACATTTCCAGGCAGCCTTACAGAAGGAATCTTTGCGGGCATTGGAAAAATAGGGTGGCAAAAGGAATTTAAACAAGGGCAGGCTATAATTTTAACAGGTTTTTGAAATGGAGAGGCGTGAAGACTTATTGGAACAGCGCAGAATTGCCCAAGCAACGCTTAATGACCCACATGCTATTCCAAGCCAGAAACAGTCTGCAATGCACAATTTAGATAGGGTAAATAAGAAATTAAGGCGAAGAAGTGCTGGAAGGGCTTTGAGCTGGCCATTTAGAAAGATTTATTCCACATTCAGAAGAAGGCCGTGCTAATTTTCCCTGTTCAATGCCTTTTGGCCGATGTCTTTCCTGAAATACGCACCCTCAAATTTTATGAGGTCAACCGCCCTGTAGGAGTTTGCAATGCTCTCCTTGATTGTATCGCCTAAAGCAGTAACGCCAAGCACGCGGCCGCCGTTTGACAGAACTTTGCTGGCTTCCTGCCTTGTGCCTGCGTGGAACACAACAGTGGCAGGCAGCTTTGCTGCCTCACCCAATCCAAAAATTCCCTTGCCCTTTTCATACTTGCCTGGATAGCCTCCGGAGGCCATTACAACACAGCAGCATGCCCTGCTGCTCCATTTAACCTCCTGTTCGGAAAGGGTTTTGCCCATGCAGCTTTGCAGTATTGGCAGTAAATCAGAGTCAAGCCTTGGAAGTATGGCCTGCGTTTCAGGGTCGCCGAAGCGGCAGTTGAATTCAAGGACCTTTGGGCCCTGTTTTGTAATCATCAGGCCAGCGTAGAGAACACCTTTATATTCTTTGCCCTCTTTCCTCATTGCATCAATGGTTGGCTGCATTATTGTTTCAAGGACCTCAACCTCAAGTTCCCCTGTTACAACAGGTGCAGGGGAATAGGCGCCCATTCCCCCAGTGTTCGGCCCTTTGTCATTGTCAAAGGCTGGCTTGTGGTCCTGCGAGCTTACCATTGGCTTTATGGTTTTCCCGTCCGAAAAAACCATGTAGCTTACCTCCTCTCCCAAAAGCTTTTCCTCAAGCACAAGCCTGTTTCCAGCCTCACCAAACTCTTTTTCAATAAGGATTTGGCCAATTGCCTTTTCAGCCTCCTCAAATGTTTCGCATACAATCACGCCCTTGCCTGCTGCAAGGCCGTCTGCCTTTGCAACAATTGGCGCGCCCTTTTCATGCAAATAAGCCTTTGCCTCTTCCGCACCTGTAAATGCCTTGTACTCTGCAGAGGGAATGCCATACTTCTGAAGCAGGTCGCGTGTAAAAATCTTGCTTCCCTCAATTATTGCCGCTTTCTTGCCTGGCCCGAATATTTGCAGGCCCCTCTCTTGGAAGAAGTCAACAATGCCGTTAACAAGCGGGTCTTCAGGGCCAACAACCGTGAGGCCAATCTCTTCACTCTGGGCAAATTCCGCAAGCTTTTCAAAATCGTTTACGCCAATTTCAACATTGGTTCCAACCAGGGCAGTGCCAGCATTTCCTGGCGCAATAAAAACCTGCTCAACCTCTTTGCTTTTGGAAAGCTTCCATGCAAGGGCATGCTCCCTGCCCCCGCTTCCTATTACAAGAACCTTCATTTTTCCCACAGAGCAATTGGAGCAGAAACTTCTTTTAATATTTACCTTCCTGAAATTCCTTTATGAAGGCTGTTGTGCTTGACTTTGACGGGGTAATTGCTGACACCCTGCACATAAACTTTGAGGTAAAGGCAGAGGCATTCAGGCCTTACGGCATTGAGTTAAGCCTGCAGGAGTTTATTGACATCTGGGTTTCGCCTGAACCAGGGAAGGAGGGCACACCCTACTTTGTAAAGTTGAAGGGCCTTAAAATCAGCCCTGAGGAAAGCCTCAGGGGGCAGAGGGCAATGGCCCAAAATCTTTTCAGGGAGAGGGCAGAACCAATGCCCGGCGCTCTTGAACTGATAAAGCTTCTGAAGGGGATGAATTTGCGCGTTGGCATTGTGAGCTCAAATTACAAGAAGAGCGTTGGGCTTTTCCTGCGCAAGTTTGGAATTGAAAAAGATTTTGAGTTTGTTGTTGCTTCAGAGGACTGCAAAAGGCACAAGCCTTTTCCAGACCCGTACCTTATGGCAGTTAAAAGATTTGGATTAAGCCCTGGGCAAATCCTTGCAGTTGAGGATGCTGACACAGGTGTGGAAAGCGCAAAGCTTGCAGGCTGCGCTGTTTTAGCTGTTCCAAACAGGTTTACCGAGCACGAGGACTTTTCAAAGGCAGACCTTGTCCTAAAAAGCCTGGGGGAAATTGATGAAAAATTGCTCAGCCAGTTCTGATTAATTCCCTGCCTCTTACTGGAAATTGCTCAGCCTGTTCTGATTGTATGCTTGTCTGTTGCCGCTAAAATTGCCCTGTGCTCAGCCTGTTCTGATTAACTCCTTGTCAGTTATCACCATATCCATTTTGATGTCATGGCTTTCTGCGGGCAGCATTTCAACAAGGTTTTCCTGAAAGCAGAACCCAACCAGGGGCACTTTGCAGCTTACTTTCCTTAAAAGCTTGTCGTAGAAGCCAAAGCCTGAGCCAATCCTGCGCCCCTCCCTGTCAAATGCAATGCCTGGAACAACAATGAGGTCAATGGCCTTTGTTTCAACAGCCCTGATTGCCTTTGGCTCAAGCAGCCCTGCCTTGCCCTCCTTCAGGCTGCTGGTTGATGTTATTTGCACAGGCTTTATGTCGTGCTTTTCAAAATCGGTTACAGGCACTGCAACTGTTTTGCCCATCTTCAGAAGCTGTTCAATGAGGTTCAGGGTCTGGGCCTCGCTCTTTACGCCAACGTAGAGAAGCAGTGTTTTTGCGCCCTGCACCTGCTCCAATTTCAGGAAGG
>JAFGDB010000095.1 GCA_016932355.1 Candidatus Iainarchaeum sp.
AAGCCTTTTTCACTTGGGTGAAAAAGCCTTGGGAAAATTGCCTTCGGCAAAGCCTTTTTCACTTGGGTGAAAAAGCCTTGGGCAGCCTTTTTTGTTTGGGCAAAAAACCCTGGGGAAAAATTGTTTTGCTTCGCAAAACAGAGGCTTTTTTCCTGCGGGAAACATTTTTAGGAAAAGGTTTGCGAAAAATTGGGTAAACTGCCTTAGGCTATTTCTTGCTTTCAATTTCCTTCAGCAGCTTTTCTGCAAGCTTCTTTACCTTCACCGCGCCAACCACTTTCCCGTTCCTCTGCCTGACATTAACTGTTCCCTGCTTTTTCTCCCTGTCGCCGACAACAAGAATGTAGTTTGCCTTTTGCTTCTGCCAGTCCCTCACCTTGTAGGAGACTGTTTCGTTTCTTGCGTCAAGCTCGGCCCTTATGCCTGCCTGATCCATTTCCCTGCAAACCTTTTCAGCGTAAGCGTTGTGCTTGTCTGATATTGCAATCACTGCTGCCTGCACTGGGCTCAGCCACAGGGGGAAAGCACCAGCATAGTGCTCAATCAGAATTCCAAGGAACCTCTCCATTGAGCCATAGATAACGCGGTGGAGCATGACAGGCCTCTTTGGCTTGTCATCGCTTCCAATATATTCCAGCCCAAACTTTTCCGGCATGCTAAAGTCAAGCTGGATTGTTGCGCACTGCCATGTCCTTCCCAAGCTGTCCCTGATATGGAAGTCTATCTTTGGGCCGTAGAACGCGCCGTCACCCTCATTGATTTTGAACTGCATTTTTTTCTTTGAAAGCGCTTTCTTTAATGCATCCTCTGCCCTGTCCCAAACCTGCCTGCTGCCCATTGCCTTTAAAGGCCGGGTGCTCAATTCAACCTGGTATGGGAAACCAAACGCTTTGTAAAAGCGGTCAACCAGTTCAATTACCTTCCCTATCTCCTGTTCAATCTGCTCCTCAGTGCAGTAGATGTGCGCATCATCCTGCGTGAATTTCCTCACCCTGAACAGCCCGTTCAGCACACCTGATAATTCATGCCTGTGCACTTCACCAAGCTCTGCAATCCTGAGCGGCAGCTCCTTGTAGCTGTGCCTCTTTGTCTTGTACACAAGGATTCCGCCCGGGCAGTTCATTGGCTTTACTGCAAAGTCCTCCCCGTCAATCTGGGTAAAGTACATGTTCTCCTTGTAGTGGTCCCAGTGCCCTGACTGCTCCCACAGCGTTTTCTTAAGTATTGCAGGGGTTTTTATTTCAACATAGCCCGCTTTCCTGTGCTCCTCCCTCCAAAAGCCCACCAGCGCATTCCAAATCACCATGCCCTTTGCGTGGATGAAAACGCAGCCAGGCGCTTCAGCGTGCATGCTGAACAGGTCAAGCTCTTTGCCGAGCTTTAAGTGGTTTCTTTTCTCTGCTTCCTCCCTTAAATGAACCCACTGCTTGAGCTGCTTCTTGTCAGGAAAGCTTATTCCATAAATCCTTTGGAGCATCTTGTTTTTCTCGGAACCGCGCCAGTATGCGCCTGAAACCCTGAGCAGCTTCACTGCCCCGATTTGGAGTGTGCTTTCAATGTGCGGGCCCTTGCACAAGTCAACAAAGCTGCCTGTCGTGTAAATGCTTGCCTTGCTTCCGGGCAATTCGTTAATGAGTTCAATTTTATAAGGCTCGCCCTTGAAAAGCTCCATGGCCTCTTTCTTGCTTACTTCGCTTTTCTCAAACCTTTCATTGCTTTTAATTATTTCCTCAACCCTTTTCTCAATTTTTTCCAAATCCTCCGGCTTGAAAGGCTTTTCCACGTCAAAGTCGTAGTAGAAGCCCTCTTCAATTGCAGGGCCTATTGCAAGCTTTGTGCCAGGGTAAAGCTGCTTTACTGCTGCAGCCATTACATGGCTGCTTGAGTGCCAGAGCCTTTCCCTGTCCTCCGGCTTTTTCCAGTCAATTTTTCCCATGGTGGAAGAAATAAGCCGTAATCCTTATTTAAAATTAATGCCTGGTGGGGGTGGGCTCACCCTTCGGCATAAACCTTTATTGCCATTATGTTAAAGGCAAGCCCTGCCCAGATGCTCAGGATTATGCCAATTACAACAGTCGGGTCAACCAGCTGGAGCACTGTTATGCAAGTGCTTACCGCGCTCATTAGAAATAGCGCTGCAAGGTTCCTCAAGTACTTGCTTTTTCCAATGTCATAGCCCTTTCCTATGCAGTCAAACAGCGGCTTTTCCTCAAGCACTGCTGCTGGAAACCAGAGGAATAGCAGCGGGCTCAGCAGGAAGTTAACAAGCGCAAATGCAATAACCCCTGCAGCAATAAGGCCGATTATTGGCATTAGTGCCTGCAGAATTAAGAGGCTGCTGCTTTCAGCAAGCGCTGCAATGTATTCAGGGTTCAGTGAGATAAGCTGCCCTATTGAAAGGACAAGCCCAGGCATAATGGTTATTGCGGCAATCAGCACAACCACCATGGTGTAAAGCAGGTAGGCTGCTGTGAACTTCTTCCAGTGCTTGGCAGCAAACCGGAGGTTTTCCTCAATGGACATTGTTTTCCTTTCAAGGTATTCTGCAACGCTCTTTACATAGAACCCGTCCAAAATTGATGTTCCAACAAAAAGCACTATGATGAATAGGACTGATCCAATAAGAAGTAGCACAGTTGCAACCAAGATATCCACTGCAATTGCACTCAGCCCGAAAAAGATAAAGGGTGACGCAGCAACCAATGCTGCCACTACTGTAATCAGCTGCAGGACAAAGGCCATTATTGGTGCAACCATTACCCTGAAGTCCAGAGCGCCCTGGATTGATTCTGCAAACAGGTCTATTGCGCCAAGCCTTTGCATCTTCACTGGTTTTTTTGCAGGAGGCATTTAAAATCAGAAGATTAAGGCTTTACTTTAATAAATAGCTTTCGTTAGCCGGCAAATTCCGGCTGCGAATTGATCCTATACTCACTACGTTCGTATAGCATGTGCTCACTAACGCTCGCAATTCAGCGGAACACTACTCTTTCTGGTTGTTATTTAATTCATTAATTAATCCATTATATGTATGATCTCGCCAAAGCTGTGCGTGAAGTGCAAGGGAAAGCTTCTGTGCGGAATGAGCTACTGCCCAATACTGCAAAAGCACTCAACGCAAAAAAATGTTGTTTCAAAAATCAGGGGCAACAGGTTTACTGGAAGCAGTCCTCCCTCGCTTTTCGTTTCCTGGAACAACTACCCCAAGGTGCAGATTGCCCCCCTTTCCCCAACAGAGGTAATGGATTCAGAGCTTTTTGATGCTCCTGAAAAGTGGTTTGGCTTAACCCAGGATAAAATCGTTTCCTTCAGGGAGCAGCTCCTGAGAAGCAACAAGCAGGCAAATGTTTTTGATGCAGCAAAGCCAAGTTACGAGCTTTTGGGCATGCAGGAGCTTGTAATGGCAACAAGGCCAACTGCAATTGATGTAAAGCTCAAATCAAGCCCTGTGCCGCAGCTTTCCTTCCATGAAGGGGCAGCGCCGCACGGCCCCTCTGCCCCCCTGGTTGAAATGCGCTTTGAGGAAAACCCAAAGATTTCAAGAAAAATCGATTACGCTGTTTCAGACACTGACATGAAATCAAGCGATGCCCTGTTGTGCCTTTACAATGCAGGCTTTCCTGTAAGCAGGCTGGACAAGCTTTTGTCTGCTGGCACGCTTGGAATTGGAAAGGACAGGAAGCTTGTGCCCACAAGGTGGAGCATCGTTGCATCACAGGACACTATTGGAAAAGCTTTAATTGAGGAGATAAAATATTTTCAGCAGCTTGGAGAAATTGAATTGTTCACATCCGAATATGTTGGGAATAGATTTTTTGTTCTTTTAATTCCTGGTGCTTGGGCTTTTGAGAATTTGGAAACTTGGATTCCTGGTTCGATGTGGTATCAGGAAAAGGATACTTCAAAGGTTCATGTTACTCAGGACCATGAGTTCTACACTGGAAGAAAGGGTTATGCTTCGAATGTTGAGGGTGCCTATTATGCTGCTCGCTTATCAGTTTGTGAACACTTAAAGAAGATTAAGAGACAAGCAGCTGCTCTAGTTTTCAGGGAGATTACGCCTGAGTACAATATTGGTTTGGGTAACTGGGTTATTCAGGAGTCGGTGAAAAATGCTTTGTCAAAAAACCCAATGCATTTCAGCAGTTTGAGCCTTGCTCTTGCTTTTGTTGAGAGAAAATTGCAAACCCCTTTCAAGTTGTGGAAGAAAGAGAGTAAGTTACTTGACTTTTTACAACATCAGAAGAGGTTAGCTGATTTCTGAGCGGAACTTTCCACTCTGAAACTTCTGGGTTGAAAATATAAACTTCCCTTACTATTGTTCCAAATGATTTCTTTTTACCAAATCTTCTGCGTTCAATAGATATAATGTTTGCTTGTTTTAAAATATCTAAATAATGTCTTAACCCATGCGCCCATTTCCCTCCATAGCTTTTGAAGTTTCCTTTTGCGACTAAGTAATCAACAATTTTATATCGGTGAGCTCCTCCTAGGTGTTTAATCGCCAGCAAAACCTTCTTCAAGGAAACTTTACTATTAGGTTTACTGGGATAAACTTTGTCAAGAATATCTATTGCTTCCTCTATCGAATCTGCTTTTCCTTGATAGCCATTTGCTGCTTCATGCAACTTAAACCATTTCTCAGTTTGTGGTTCAAACAATTCCATCCATTTGATTGTTTCCTGTTCTGTTAAAGTATTACTCCAAAATCGCCAATATCCCCCACTGGGGTTTTTCATTTTATGGAATCTTACTCCTGCAAGTTTCAATATGTCACAAATATCTTCTTGGAACTTTTTGCTTGCCACACAAAATTCAATTTGGTTTTTCATTCCAAGACCTGCTTCAAAAGTTAGTGCTCCAAGTGCAAACGCTTTTCTCATCTCTTCATTTGAATTTTTTATAATCTCAGGTTCTCCTACAGAATAAACTTTTTTTCCATTGCAAAATCCAAATATTTGTCTGAGATATCTTGTGAATACTTTATTATGAAATCTAATCATCCATTCGTTTTTGTCCCTTTTAAGTATCTTATAATCTAAGTTAAATTCATTTTTTACCCAATTTTTAAATGATTTGACATTACACCAATATCCATCAGTAATACAAAAATAATCTTTTGCCAAAGTTCCATCTGCTGCGTGCGCTCCTGCAATTTTGCAAAGATTTTTGGTTAGATATTTTGGGGCTTTAACAATCGTTTCTGGAGGCTGGCTTACTTTCAAAAACTCTATTTTGTCCTGTATAACAAATTTTGCTTCTAACTTGTTTGTTAGTTTTAATAGTTCTTCAATAAAAACTAATGGGTAAAAACTTTTCCTTAAATAAATAAGTCTTTCTGCTGTTGGTTTTGAAACCCCAAATTTTTGCATTATATACCTACAGAGTTTTGGCTTTGTCCAACCTTGTACTGTGAGTTCTTCTATACATCCGCCCAAATTTTGCTTCAAGTTTTTTCCTTTTGCAACAATCCACTTTTTTGGTTTATTATCCAACTTAGGATTGTGTAATTTGAACAAATCAAGTCGCATATAATTATTTGTGTTAAGTCTATTTAAGCTCCTTTGGAAAGAGAGTACTGTTCCGGTGCTTGTCTCTCCTTGGCTTGTTCCGCTATTCATTCAAAACCACTCTCCGCAAAGTTTTGCAAACCCCACAGGGCTCTTCCACCCAAATACTCTGGATTAGACTTTGACATTTCTTTTACAACTTTTATCTCCTCCTCGCTGGGAGAAGGGAAATCAAATTTTTCGAAAACCATTCAAATCACCTCCAATTTAATGAATTTTTTCGTGGACGTCTCTGCTGATTTTGGAGGCGTTAAATCCTTTGCTTCATTAAACTAGAATTAGGCCTGCAAAGGTTTAAGCCGAGAAAATCAGAGTCCTAAGAAAAAATTCAATTAGGGGGAGGTGATTTTTTATTGAAAATTGGCTGACTTTCAGGGTTAAGTCTGCAGCCTTACCAAAACTTTAAAAACTGATTCCACTAGCTTTTTTTTTGAATGGATAGCTTTATTCCTAAAACGGTTTTTCTCACAAAGGGCGTTGGCGTGCACAGGGACAAGCTTGCTTCTTTTGAGCTTGCCTTGAGGAATGCAGGCATTGAAAAATGCAACCTTGTTTATGTTTCAAGCATTTTGCCCCCTGAGGCAAAGATTGTCAGCAGGGAAAAGGGCCTGCAGCAGCTTAAGGTCGGCCAGATAACCTTCTGCGTGATTGCAAGGAATGAGAGCAACGAGCCAAACAGGCTGATTTCAGCTGCAATTGGCATTGCTGTTCCAAAGGACAGGGTTCACTATGGTTACCTTTCAGAGCACCATGCTTTTGGCGAAACCGCGCAGAAGAGCGGTGACTATGCAGAGGACCTTGCCGCAACCATGCTTGCAACAACGCTTGGGATAGACTTTGACCCCAGCAAGGCATGGGATGAGAGAAAGCAGGAATACCTTGCTTCTGGCAACATCTTCAAAACAATGAATGTTTGCCAGAGTGCTGAATGCAACAAGAATGGGTTGTGGACAACAGTGCTTGCGGCAGCAGTGCTGCTCCCTTAATGGGAACTGCTATTTTTTGAACTTCATGAACTGTGCAAGCAGCGCTTCAAGCTGTATTCTTTCGTTTGCCCCTTCCACCATCCTGAAGTTGTATTCCCCTATGATGTCAACAAGCGCTATCTTGGTTTTGCTTTCAATTTCGTTTTCCTCTGCCCCAATAACTTCCCTGTAGAGCTGCAGCATCACGTCCTCCCCAGACATGCCGTGCTCGTACAAGAGCGTATCCAAAAGGTTCCTCGCTTCAAGGAATTTTCCCTTCAATGCAAGCTGTATCATTTCCTTTATTTCCCGGGGCTTTGCCCTGCTGCTTACGTTGAAGACAGTGTCCTCTGTTACCTTGCCGCCAAGCGAGGCGCTTGCCTGCAAAACATTTATTGCCTTTCTCATGTCGCCCATGCTCACGTAGAATATTGCATCCAGGGCTTTTTCGCCGAGCTCAACGTTTTCCTTTTTTGCTATTTCCTCAAGCCTTTGCTGCATTTCCTTGGCTGCCAATGGCCTGAACCTGAAGACAACGCACCTGCTCTGGATAGGCTCAATTATCCTGCTTGAGTAATTGCAGCTGAGAATGAACCTGCAGGTCTTTGTGTACTTTTCCATTGTTCTCCTCAGGGCCTGCTGTGCATCACCTGTCAATGCGTCGCTTTCATCAAGGAAAATTATCTTGAAGTCGCCGCTGAAAGCCAGGGTTCTTGCAAAGTCCTTGATTGTGTTTCTGACAACATCAATGCCCCTTTCATCGCTTGCGTTTAATTCCAAAAAATTCCTTTCAAACTGCCCGCCAAAGAGCTCTTTTGCAAGCGCTACTGCAGCGCTTGTTTTTCCAATTCCAGCCGAGCCAGAGAACAAGAGGTTTGGGCTGTTGTGCTTTTCCACATAGCTTTGCAGCCTTTGGACTATCTCAGGCTGGCCAACCACGTCCTTAAGCCTTTCCGGCCTGTATTTTTCAACCCATGGGAGCTCTATTGCCATTTAAAACCACATTTTAATACCCTTTCACGTGCACGACCGTGCATTGCCAAATCAATGCGCCTATGCCAAATATTGTTCCCGAGAAAACTGTTTTAAACTTATTATTGCAATTATTAACTAATCCAGTTGATTTTTTAGGTTGTTTTTATGCCGGATGGGAAAAAATTTTCAGCAAACCAGCTGATAGTAATAGCTGCCCTCTTTATAATGTTCTTTGTGCTTGCTTCAGCATTGAGCGCAGGCAGGGATATAATCCAAAACCTGCCCTTTGTCGGGCTGTTTTTCTCGCTTCCAAGCCCGCTGCCGTTCCCCCTGGGCGAGATTCTTCCAAGTGCAACAAGCCCCATGTTTTTCGCAATGTTTGTTGTAAGCTTCTTCATTGTTTTCTCCATAGTTGACTGGGTTAACAACTACTTCAAAACAGGCTTTGCCCTGCACCCTGGCTTTGCGCTTCTTTATTTCTGCCTGGGCTTGCTGGCCTTTGCAATTGCCCTGGCATGGTACAACCTGAATTATTCCTTTCTTGGCGGGCAAAAGCTCCTTATCTGCTTTGCAGACTGCGATAACGTAATAAACTCCTTGATTGAGCAGGGCACACTCCAGCAGTACCTTGTAGTCAACTTCTGGCAGAAGCTCCATGGCAGCGCTTTCATGCTGTTCATCTGGGGCGGCACATTTGGCTGGATAACAAGGTATGCAATTGAGAAAATCAAGCTCTAATCAGCTTTTTTAATTTTGCCCACCAGCTTCTTTTTTATGCGCGCATTCATTGAGGGCTATGGCTGCTCCCTGAACAGGTCTGACACTGAGCAAATTCAAGGGTTGCTGAAAATAAAGGGTTTCTCCCTGGTTAAAGAGCCAGAAAAAGCAGGCTTACTTATCATTAACACCTGTGCTGTGAAGGAGCAGACTGAATCAAAGATGCTGCGCAGGATAAAGGAGTTGAATGCAGTTTCTGAAAAGTGCAATTCCACTTTAATTGTTTTCGGCTGCCTCCCCAAAATAAATCCGGCTGCAGTTTCCAAAGTTTCCCCTGGGGTAATCCAAATCGGCCCAAGCCTTGAAGGGCTTTCCTCCTTTCTTGGTTTGCAGGCCCAGGCTTTCTCCCCAAACCTGGCTGAGGAAAAGTCAAGCCCCTTTGTTTCAATAATTCCAATTGCAAGGGGCTGCCTTGGAAACTGTTCCTACTGTGCTGTGCGAAATGCAAGGGGCCAGCTTAAAAGCTATTCAATCAGTGAGCTGAACAGGAAATTCAAAAAGGCCGTTAAGGAAACGCCGGAAATTTGGCTTACTGCACAGGACACAGGCTGCTACGGAAAGGACATTGGTTCAAGCCTGCCAGAGCTTCTCAAAGGGCTTCTCAAGAGAAAGGGCAATTTCAGAGTCAGGGTTGGTATGGTTAACCCCTCTCACCTGATTTCCTTTCTGGATAGCTACCTTTCGCTTTTCTCAGACGAGCGCCTTTACCGCTTCTTCCACATTCCATTGCAGAGCGGAAGCAACCAAATCCTTAAGGCAATGAGCAGGCCTTACACCAGGGCCCAATTCATTGATTTAGTGAAGAGGATAAGGGGGCAATTTCCTGATGCAGTGATTGCAACCGATGTGATTGTTGGCTTTCCTGGTGAAACAGAAAAGCAGTTCAGGGAAACGGTTTCTGCCCTCAAGGAAACATGCCCTGATGTTGTGAACATCTCGCGCTTTGGCGCAAGGCCAAACACGCCGGCAGCTTTAATGTGGGGCCAGCTGCACGGAGGGGAGAAGAAGAAAAGGAGCAGAATACTTACTGATTTGTGCAGGGAAATTTCACTGGAGAGGAACAGGCTCTTTGTTGGGGAAAAGCAGAAAATCCTCGTAACCGAGAGGGGGCCTAAAGGCAACTTTGTTGGCAGGAACCAGAACTACAAGCCTGTTGTGGTAAGGAAGAACCTTCTTGGAAAGTTTGCAGAGGTGAAAATAAAGGGGGCTTTTCCCACCTATTTGCTTGCAGTCCCCTGCTCCAAATAGGTTTTTAATATCCTTCACTAAATTATATTAAAGGGGTTTTAGGGCGTGCTTTTGGCCAACAGTTTTGCACAGTATAAGGCTAACCTAAAGACAACGCTGGTTTTTGCCCTTCTCCTTGCCTTTGTGATTGCGTTTGTTTCCATGCCCAATGTTTTTGTAAGCAGCGGCTCGATTTTCCTTGACTACAACTTTTCTTTGGAGAACCCTGTTTCCTTTATTGCTGTTCTCGGTCTTGCAGCCCTTTTCCTTGCATTTTACTCCTTTTTCATTTCAATAATCATCCTGTCCGTGAGGAAGAACCTGAGCAAGCTCAAGCTGCACTTCTACCTTCACGAGATGATGAGGCATTTCACCCTCAAGATTTTCATTTTCTACCTTGTTTACTGCTTTGCCCTTTTTGCTTTGGGCACTGCCCTAATATTCCTGCAGGTTTCGCTTCTCCTTGTAAACCTGCTTCTTCTGGTAATTTCAATTTCCCTTTTGTTTGTCCCCCAGTCAATTGTTGTTGACGAGGAGGACATTGTCCACGCAATATCCAGCAATTTTGAGTTTATTGCAGGGAACAAGAGGGCAACGCTCACAATTCTTTTCATTGGGGCTTTGCTTCTTGCACTGCTCCAGCTTGTTGAGTTTGCAATTGACCAAATAGCGCTCTTGGGCTCGCTTGTTTCCCTTTTCCTTACGCTTGTTTTCATACTGCCCTTTCTTGAGATAATGAAAACCTATATGTACATGCTGAAATTTGACCTGATTAAAAGCCATGAGATTGCCCAGAAGGGCAAGCCTTTAAAGGCAAGGCCTGAGCCTGACTCGCTTGCTTCTGCCTAAAAGCAGTTTTCTCGCCCTTTTGAAGAGCCCTTTCCCAAAACATGGGGGCTCTTTTTACGCAGGTCTTGCTGGGAAATTGCTGCAAACCACGTTTACGTCCCTTGCGTACTTGAACCTGTCAAGGTATTGTATTCCAAGCTCTACCTGGCTGTTTTTCCTTTCAAGCAGCTTGTCAAAGGTAAGTGAGGAGCATGTGCCTGAGCTTGTCAGCTTAAAATCAATGTCTGAGAATACAAGCTCCTGCCCTATCAGCAGGTGGATTGGGAATGAGCCTGCTGCAGCCAGTGTTGTGCTGTTGAGCTTGCCTATGTCAAGCACCATTTCATAATCACAGCCTGCCTCTGTCCAAGTGCATGTTACGCTTTTGCCATCTGCAACGCATGCTTCGCTGCCCTTGCTTATTTCAAATGAAAGCCCCAATATGTCAATTTCCCCGCCTGTTGCGTTCTGAAGCCTCAGCTCGCCGCCCTCCCAGGTTAAATCACTGGTGTGCGGAATGTTAACCCCTTTGATGAGAAAATCAGTTGGCTTGTTTACAATGCACCTTGTTTCATCGCCTGATGGCGCAACCAGCATCATTACCACGCCAATAACGCTGACAAGCACTATGAATGCCCAGCCATAGGTCATCATGTACTCTATAAATGTCTGGCCTTGCTCATTCATAATATTCCAATAGTGTGTTTTTCTCTTATTTAATCCTTTTCCCCAGCAATGCTGTTCAACACTTTTTTCCCTTATTTTTCCGTTTTCCCAATGCATTGGCTTTCAACCTTTTCCCTTATTTAATCCTTTCACCCAAATCCAAAAGCTGTTTCAATTCTCTTTTTCCCTGAATTCAACAAGCCTGCAGTTTCCGTCAATTAATTCATTCAGTTCCTTTCTTGTTTCAGCCCTTGCGGTAAAGCAGTAGCTTTTCTGCACATGGCTGCTTTTCCTCAGGGTTTTTTCCTCTTCCAAGGGCTGCCTGCTGAACCCAAAGCTGCTCTTGTTCTGCTTTGCAAACCTCTGAAGTGCTGCCTTGCTCTGCAGCTCTGCAACAGCCCAGCTTGGCCCAAGGCAGCTTGTTATTTCCCCTAAAATTTTTTCAGCCATTGAGAGCATTTCCGTTTCCCTTTCAGTTCCTGCAGCAATGCCTGCTGCAGAAAGAAGGCTGTCAAGCCCAATTGCAGAGTCAAGCTTTTCAGTTTCTATGCCCTGCTTTTTCAGGTATGGCCTTTCTTCAATCAGCTTTCTTTTGGCTGAGTCCAGCCTCTTCACTGCTTCGGCTTTTTTTGCAAGCTCTTCAAGGAATGCCCTTTCATTTTGCCTGAATTTGAGAGCAATCCCTGTAAGGTTCAATCCAATGAAAGAGCAAAGGCCTTTTGCCTGTGTTGCTATTCCGTTTGCCAGGGTCCATTCCCTGTTCCTGCAGTTCAGGAAAATCCCTGCTTCAATTTTCTTCCCCAAGAGCTTGAGCTTGTATTTTGAGTCAAGGGCCACTGCGTTTTCAAGCACGCTGCCCTCTGCATTCAGGATTGCATTTGCAGCCGCTGCAGAGCTTTCCCTTGCAAGCTCCTTTCCCTGGAACCAGTCAGGCTCAAAAAGGTAAAGCGTGTTAAATCCAGGGATTGCGCTTTTTCTGAGAAAAACCGCCCTGGCTGCCCTTGCAAAAAGCACGGCGCTTTCAGAGGCTGCCCTTTTTTTGCTTGCGTGTGAGACAGCAAGGTTTATGCCTGCTATGTTTGGCTGCCAGCTGGAAAGCTTCCCAAAAATGTTTGCCTCCTCCACCGCCTTCAAAGCGCTGTCTCTTGCATTTTCCAGGGCCTTTGCCTCTGAAACAAGGGCAATTGGCTTTGTGCTGAAATCGCAAATTCCTGCTATGAATATTTCGTTCTGGAGGTGCATTCTTGCTGCCTCTTTTGGTATTGCTTCAAGCAGGTTGTACTCTGTGAGGATTTCCTTGCATGCATATGCCTGCCTCTCCACCCTTTTCCTTACATCAAACACAGGAAGGCCTAGCCTTGTGTACTGGTTCCTTATGTTTTCATGCCCGTACTCCAAAAGCTTTACGTTGACCAGTTCCCTTATAAGTGCGGTATTCACGTTTTCAATTTCAAGGTCCTTTATCTTGTCTTCAACCTCCCTTCCTATCTTTTCAGCTATGCCCCTTGGGATGTCTGTTTCCTTAAGCAAACTTTTGATTATGTTGCCCCTGTCAAATGCCTCAATTTGCTCCCTGCTTGTCCTTACCTGCATCCTCTGGAATGAGGCATAGATTGAGGCTGCTTTTGGGTCAAGCTGCTGCAGCAATTGCAGGGCCTTTTGCCTGAGCTGTTTCAGGTCTTTGGCTTCAATTTCGTTTAGCTCTTTGACAACCCTTGTTATTGTCCACTTGCCTGCGTTTGCTTCCTTGCACTCGTCGGCAATCTTCTCAATAAGCGCGTTTATTGGCTTGCCTGCCATATGAACCCCTTTAATTTATAGGCAGGGGAATTATTTAACGTTTGCTTTGAAAAACAAACTTTTTAATAACCTTTTATTTGAATTATTAATGACGGTGTTTGGTTTTGCAGGCAAGCCTTGACAAGATTGACCTTATAATTATCAAAAACCTTCTTGAGGACGGAAGGGCCTCTTTTAGCAGCATTGCCAAGGAAACCAAGCTCACAGATGTTGCAATAAAGAAGCGCGTTGAAAGCCTGAGGAGGCGCGGGGTAATAAGCAAAATCAGCGCAAACCTCAACTACAAGGTTCTGGGCTTTGAAAACCCCATTTACGTGCAAATCCGCTCTGAAATCGGGAAGAACAAGGACCTGATCAAAAGGCTTGGCTCCTTTGATTACGTTGTTGAGCTTTACCAGGTTCTTGGGGAATACAACCTTCTTGCAAAGCTTATTGTAAACGACCTGGACAGCGCTGAAAAGCTGATTGGCAAGCTCGGCCTGATTGACGGCATCCTTGACCTGAAAACGCTTGTTGTTCTAAGCGAATTAAAGCAGGGAAACGTAATGCCCTCAACCGCGCTGCAGAAGAGGCTGTGAAAGCCTGTTGGGAAAGCTCTTCCCCAGCAGCGCTGCAGAAGAGGCTCTGGCTTCCTGGTTTAGCTCCCTGTTTTTTATTTCTTTTCATGCCCTAACTAATTAGCCAAAATTTTCAGCTGGTTGGAAATGATTGCGGTAATTTCGGAATTTGCTGTTGGCTGCAGGTGCTTTGAATGATTGTAATTATTGCTGAGAAGGCCATTGCAGGCAGGAGGATTGCTGCAATCCTTGCTGCAAAGCCTGTTCCGGAGGAGAGGACTGACAACGCAATCCACTTTGACTTCAAGCAGGACGGCAAGGATTACAGGGTGATTCCCCTGCGCGGCCACATTGTTGATGTTGACTTCCCTTTGAAGTACAAGTACTGGCTTGGCACAGACTTAAGGAAGCTTGTTGAAAGCGAAATAGACTACAAGGAAACAGAGAAAACCATTTCAGGCTACCTGAAGAGGGTTGCCCCAAAGGCTGAAGAGGCAATTGTTGCAACAGACGCAGACAGGGAGGGTGAAGCCATTGGCCTTGAGGCAATTGAACTAATGAGGTCAGCCAACCCAAAGCTTGGGGTAAAGCGCGTTTTGTTCAGCGCAATAATTGATTCAGAGATAAAGCAGGCTTTTTCCAAGCTGGGGGAGCTGGACACAGCGCTTGCTGAAAGCGCCAACAGCAGGAGGGAAATTGACCTCATATGGGGCGCTGTCCTTACAAGGTTCCTTTCCCTTGTTTCAGGCAGGCTGGGCAAGCAGTTCCTTTCAATCGGGAGGGTGCAGGGCCCAACCCTTGCACTTATAGTTGACAGGGAAAAGGAGAGAATGGCTTTCAAAAGCCAAAAATACTGGCTTCTGGATGCAATCTTTGAAAAGGACAAGAAACAGTTTAATGCACTGCACAAGGAGGGCAGGTTCTGGGAGAAGGAAAAGGCTGAAAAGGCCTTCAAGTGCAGGAACGCAAACCAGGGCATTGTGCTGGATGTCAAAAAAACAAAAAAGCTGTTGAAAAGGCCTGTTCCATTCAACACAACCTTGTTTTTAAGGGCGGCAACCGCAATAGGGTTCACTGCCGGAAGGGCAATGCAAATAGCTGAAACCCTTTACCAGCAGGGCTTGATATCATACCCAAGGACTGACAACAGCGTTTACCCTGAAGCTCTTGACCTCAGGGCAATACTGGAAAAGCTGGCTTCTGTAAACGGGTTTTCCCAGCTGGCTTCAAAGCTCCTTGCGCAGAAAAAGCTTGAGCCAAGCGCTGGCAAGCTTGCAAAGGACCACCCGCCAATCCACCCTGTTGCTGCTGCTTTTCCAGAAAAGCTCGGCCAGCAGGAGTGGAAAATCTACGAGCTGGTGTGCAGGCGCTTTATGGCAAGCCTTGCAGAGGATGCACTTACAGAGAACCTCTCTGTCAGCATTGACCTTGCCTCGGAAATTTTTGTTGCAACAGGCCAGCGCTATTTAAGGAAAGGCTGGAAGGAATTCTACCCCTACAGCAAGGCCACTGAGGCAATTCTCCCCGAGCTGCATAAGGGTGACAAGGTAAATCTTGTCAAGCTTGACATGGCTGAGAAGGAAACTTTGCCGCCTGCAAGGTACAGCCAGGGCGCTTTGATTAAGGCAATGTCTGACCTTAATTTGGGGACAAAGGCAACCCGTGCTGAGATAATCCAGAAGCTTTACTCAAGGCGCTACATTTCAGGGCTTAAGGCAATTGAGCCAAACAAGATTGCCTTTGCAGTGATTGGTGCCCTGGAAAAGTACGGCGAGGTTATTGTAAAGCCTGAGATGACAGCTGCCCTTGAAAGGGAAATGGACGTTATTGCCGAGGGCAATAAGAAAAAGGGCAAGGTTGTTGAGGAGAGCAGGGAAATACTTTCAAAGGCACTGGAGCAGCTCCTTGAAAACAAGAACAATGTGGGCAGCCTGCTTCGCTCTGCCCTGAGAGAGGATTCAATAATCGGAAAGTGCATTGGCAAAGGCTGCACCGGGGAGCTTTTGATAAGGCGCGGCAAAACAGGAAAAAGGTTTGTCGGCTGCTCTGCCTACCCAAAATGCACTGTTTCATTCCCGTTGCCGCAGAACGGCGCAATAGCCATACTGCAGAAGCGCTGCCCTGAGTGCAACAATTACATGGTGCAGGTTCGCGGCAAAAGGTACAGGTTTGAGATGTGCATTGACCACAACTGCAAGAGCAAGGAAGCCTGGAAAAAGAAGGCTGCTGAAAAGCCTGCTGGGAAGGGCGCAGAGAAAAAGCCCGCTAGTGAAGAATCCGGTGAAATGCCTTCAGGGAGAGAGCCCGCAAAAAAGCCTGAGAAAAAAGAGCCTGGAAAAAAGCCAGCCAAGAAAGAGCCTGCCCTTAAGCGAAAGAGGAAGGGGCAAAAGCCCCAAAAGAAATAGGGTGGGTGAGAGAAGGGCAAACGTGATTTTACAGAAAACCTTTTTTTTAGCTTGGTGAGCCTATCCCCCCTCTCAACCGTTTTTTTTTTCAGAATTTATTTTTCAGCCGGTTTTTTACAACCCTCCTGTTTTATTGCAGTAATATATTGCCCTAACTCTTATATATCAACTCCCGGGCTTTTGATGTTCCAATTCAATCAGTTAATATTTTAATAATGCCCCAATAAGTACACATTTGGTGATTTTTAATGCCTGGGCAAATGCAGTTAACTGACAGGGTTAGGGTAAACATATTGGATGCATTGCTGAAGCCGAAAAGCGTGCAGCCAAACATAAGGCAGATAAAAAAGCATACTGGCTACCACAAGGCAACTGTGAAGAGCAGCCTTGATTTCCTGGAAAAGGAGGGTGTTTTGCAGGGTTATGGCCCAAAGGTTGACTTCAGGAAGCTCGGCTACAAACTTGAGGTGCTTGGCCTCAGCCAGGTTGATTCAGCTGCACAAAAGCCCTTTGAGAAATTCCTTGCCATGATTGAGAAGGACCCGCACATTTACTGGGTTAGCAGTGTTGTAGGTTCAGGCAACTGGAACATTCTCACAAGGCACATCCACAAGGACATTGAAAGCTACCATGCAGAGGGCCAGAAAAGGTACAGGGGCATTCCAGGCTTTTACGATTTGGTCAGGGACACGCAGAGCTTTTTTTCCGTTGAACCTGTTTTTAAAAACTTAAGCAGGACAAAGTCAATAATTGAGCTCATAAAGGCCGAGGGCAAAATCCCCAAAAAGTGATTTGATGGAAGTGGAAATTGATTTAAGGAAGAGCGTTGAGGAAAACGCATCCGAATACTTTGAGAAAAGCAAGAAGGCAAAGCGAAAGCTTGAAGGCCTTCTCAATGCAATCAAGGAGACAGAGCAAAGGGCTGAAAAAATGCAGGAAAGGCAGGAGAAAAAAAAGCTTTCCAGGAAAAAGCAGTTCCAGTGGTTCCATGCCTTCCACTGGTTCAGGTCAAGCTCCGGGCTTCTTGTTGTTGGGGGGAAAAGCGCAAAAAGCAATGAATCCCTTGTGAAAAAGCATTTGGAAAAAGGGGATTTGTTTTTGCACGCTGACATCCAGGGCGGTTCAGCCACTGTAATTAAGTCAGCCGGAAAGGAAATTCCAAGGCAGGATTTAAGGGAGGCAGCGGAATTTTCCGCTGTCCACAGCAAGGCATGGCAGCAGGGCCTTGTAGCAGTTGACGTTTACGCTGTAAATGAGGGGCAGGTTTCAAAGAAGGCAAAATCAGGGGAAGCGCTTGGAACAGGCTCCTTCATGATTTACGGGAAAAGGCAGTGGTTTAGGAAAACCCCGCTTGTTTTCGCGGTTGGCTTGTTGAAAGAGGGGCAAAGCTTTTGCATTATAGCAGGGCCCCCAACCGCAGTGAAAAAGCACTGCACGCTTTCCTTTGAAATTGTTAGGGGAAAGCAGAAAAGGAGCGATGCTGCAAAAAAGCTTCTAAGGCTTTTTGAGGCAAAATCAGGGAAAAATGCCATTTCCCTTGAAGAGGTTATTGCTGCCTTGCCAGGGGAAAGCCTTGGTATTAAGGAACGCTTTTAATTGTTTTTCTCAAATAATCATCTACTAATAGGTGTTGGGAACACATGCCTGATAACAGCGTTGAACTGAAGGTTGCAGACCCTGACCCAACCCATGTTGGCAGGAACATTGTTACCCTTGACAGGGAAACCAAGCAGATTTTGGGTATTACAAGCGGCGACATTGTTGAAATAGAGGGCCAGAAGAAGACAGCAGCAATTGTATGGCCCGCCCGTTCTGAGGACGAGGCCAAGCGCTTGATTAGAATGGACAATTTCATAAGGCACAATGCCGGCGTTGGCCTCGGCGAAAAGGTTGCAGTGAGAAAAACAGATCCCAAGGAAGCCAAGAAGGTTGTTCTTGCCCCAACACAGGAAGTAAGGATTATAGCTTCTGGCTTTGAAAGGATTTTGAAGAAAAACTTTTTGGGAAGGCCCTTAACAATCGGGGACAGCGTTTGGATAAGCGTTTTTGGCTCAGGGTTTGTTTACAGGGTTATTGACTCAAACCCAAGGGGCATAGTTAAAGTGACTGATTTTACGCAGTTCTCGCTGAAGGAGAAGCCTGTCAAGGGAGAGCTTGAGGCCATCCCCAGGGTTGCGTATGAGGACATTGGCGGCCTTGACGAGCAAATCCAGAAAGTGAGGGAAATGGTTGAGCTGCCAATGAGGCACCCTGAGCTTTTCAGGAAGCTTGGAATTGTGCCCCCAAAGGGCGTGCTCTTGTTTGGCCCTCCGGGAACAGGGAAAACGCTGCTTGCAAAGGCTGTTGCAAACGAGACCCAGGCCCACTTTATTTCAATCAATGCACCGGAGGTAATGAGCAAATTTGTCGGGGAGGCAGAGGAAAGGATCAGGCAGATGTTCAAGGAGGCTGAGGAGAATGCCCCAAGCATTATTTTCATTGACGAGATTGACGCCATTGCCCCCAAAAGGGAGGAGGTAATTGGAGAGGTTGAAAGAAGGGTTGTTGCGCAGATTCTTTCACTAATGGACGGCCTTGAGGCAAGGGGCAATGTTATTGTAATTGCTGCAACCAACAGGGTGAACTCAATTGATGAGGCTTTGAGAAGGCCTGGAAGGTTTGATAGGGAAATAGAGTTTCCCGTGCCAGACAAGAAGGCAAGGACGGAGGTAATAACAATCCACACAAGGGGCATGCCGCTTGCAAAGGACGTTGATTTGGATTACTTTGCAAGCATTACCCACGGCTTTGTTGGCGCGGACCTTGCTGCTTTGGGGAAGGAGGCAGCAATGAAGGCCTTGAGGCGTTATTTGCCAAAAATTGACCTGGAGGAGGAAAAGATCCCGCCTGAAATACTTGAGAGCATGGAGGTAAACAGGAGGGATTTCCAGAACGGTCTAAAGGATGTGCAGCCCTCTGCCCTTAGGGAGGTTACAATTGAAATCCCAAATGTAAAGTGGTCTGATGTTGGCGACCTTGAAGAGGCAAAGGATGAGCTGAGGCAGGCTGTTGAATGGCCTTTGAAGAGCCCTGACAGCTTTAAGAAGATGGGTATAAGGCCGCCTGCCGGCGTGCTGCTGTACGGGCCGCCTGGCTGCGGAAAAACGCTGCTTGCAAAGGCTGTTGCCTCTGAGAGCGAGGCAAACTTCATCAGCATAAAGGGCCCTGAGCTGCTGAGCATGTGGGTCGGTGAAAGCCTGCCTTTTGATGAAGAGCTTCTTGTTTTTGATGGCAGGAAAATTTTCAGGGAAAAAATCGGAAATATTGTTGAGGAGAAAAAAGATTTGCAGGTGGTTACTTTTGACAATGATGGAAAAGCTTTTTTTTCAAAAATAACTGATTTCATAAAGCACCCCATTAATGGCAAGCTTTTGGAAATAACAACAAAAACAGGCAGAAAAATTAAGGTTACAGATAAACACTCATTGTTCTCTCTTGTTGAAA
>JAFGDB010000096.1 GCA_016932355.1 Candidatus Iainarchaeum sp.
GAACGCATTGTCTCCCCTAAAAGAGAAAACGAAAGAGGTATTTAAGCATAATGCAGAAGAAAAAAAAAGAAAAAGAAAGGCGGTTTTATGCCATTGGCAAACTGCCCATTCCTGTTGGAACCATTGATGCAATGAATGCAAAAAGTACTGTTGCCATAACCGCTGCAAGCACAACAGCTATTATCAGTGGAATGACTATTACTGCAACTATTGCCCTTCCAAGTGAAAGCTGCTGCACTGCCTGTGTTGCCAGCACAACCAAAACAAGCTGCCAAAGCCCTACAATCAGGGCAAGCAAGCCTGCAACCATCATCATCATGAGGTATGCGCCTGCCAGCGTTCCAAGTATTTGGATTACTGTTATTACAGCTGTGGCTGTTCCTGCTATTGCTGCAGAGATCATTGCAAGCACACCAATGTAGTTGCCAATGTCTCCCTTTCCGCCAAGTATCAGGCAGAAGAGGTGAAGTATTGCGCCTCCAATTATTATTCCAATTACTGCTATTATTGGTGTCATTATGGCTGTTGCAACTATCATAAGCGGGCCTGCAAAGCCCATCATTAGGTTGCTTGTGCCTGTCAGTTCCGCAAGCTGGCCTATTGCAAGGTATTGGTATATTCCGTTGAGAATCCCAACAATAACGCTTGCAATTACAAGGTGCTTCAGGCCCTCGCCCAGGCTTGTTTTTGCAATGTCAGCCGGCTTTTTCTTGAACAGGAGAATGTCAAGCCAGTCGTTGAAAAACATCTTTTTTTTCACCCCCTTTCAATTGCAAGAATTTGCTTTAATTAAGGGATTTCTAATATTTAAAGCTATTTGCCTTCCAAAAAAGCAGGCTTTTGCCCTTTTTTTCATGCCTTGATTTCTTCAATTTCCGCGCTTTCCAATGCCTGTTTTGCAAGCTTTTCAATTTGCAGGCTTTTTTCCTGCTCCTCCAAAATTGCTGCCTTGGCGCTTGTTGCAGGCTTTTCAGGGAGAGAGCAGCAGGCGCTTGGCAGGATGCTTGTTTCAAGTGTTCCAAGCTTTCTTGCAATCCTTTCAATCTCAAGCTTGTCAAGCCCAAGCAGTGGCCTTATTACCGGAATCTTTGCAGCTGAGTGCTCTGCATTCAAATTGGCTAAGGTCTGTGAGGCAACCTGGCCAAGGCTTTCGCCTGTAAGCAGTGCTGGCGCCTTCTCCCTTTCGGCAATTCTTTCAGCAATCCTGAGCATTGTCCTCCTGCACAGCACGCAGCTGTACTTCCTTTCGCAGTTCTTTGCAATTGCGAAAAGAACCTTCCCATAGGGAACTGTGTACATCTTTATGCTTTTCCTGCTGCCGCTGAGCAGGTGCCTTGCAAGCTTTGCCGTTTTCTCCTTCCCCTTTGTGTTCCCCAATGGCCTTGTGTCAAAGTGCAGGAAAACAAGGCCAAGGCCCTGTTCAAGCGCAAGGCCTGCTGCTACAGCGCTGTCAATGCCCCCTGAAACAAGGGCAACTGCTTTTACCATAGAAAAAGTATGGTTGGGAAATTTTATAAATGTGAAACTGCCGGGCTAGTCCCATCTAACTTCAACCTTTCCATTTGGCTTTTTTACAAACCTGTGCCCGCCGGCCAAGACCATGTCCCCAGGCTTTGCATTTTTAAGCCTTTCAGCTGCATCGGCTTTGTATCCGGCAAATGTTTTTGGCCTGGTTTTTCTTAGGGGTTTCGGCATATTCAATTCACCAGCATATTATTGCTTTTCCCTCTTTTTATTTCTTTGCCCTGCCCTTTTTCCCTTCTGGTTCTTTTTCTTCCCTGCTTTCCCCCTTTCCAGGCCCTTCTCTTTCCCTGTTTTCCTCTCCCCCCTCAATTAGTGAAATGAATATTTCGCCGAACCATTCATCCTGCCATGCGTTGACCTTTCCCTGGTTCACAAGGAAGAGCAGTGGGACAAAGCAGTTTATCATTGCCATTGGCGTCCTTTCATCAAGAAGTGCTGTGAATGCAACTAAGCCTTGGCTGTCAGCCCTTTCCCTTATCTTTGCAAAAACGTTTTCAATTTTGCCGTCAATGTTTTCCTCATTCAGGAAGAACTTGAATTCAGGCAGGTCCTTTTCCCTGAGTATTGATTTCCTCTGCTTTGTTTTCTCCAGGATTTTTTCAATTGACACAACCAGCTCATCCAGGGAAATTTTGCCCTCCCTGAACTGCCTCTGTCCCTTCAATTCAGGCAGGCTTTCCTCAATCATTGCAAGCTCTTCCCTGCTTACTTCCTTGGTTTCCTCTTCGTCCTCGTCAAGGCTGCTTAGCCTGATTGTCCTTGCCTTGAGTTTCAGGAGGATTGCTGATGCAAGGATTGCGTTTGCAGGAATCCTCAAATCAGCCCGTTGCATGTTTTGGATTTTTTCCCAGTACTTGTTTGCCAGGTCAACAATGTCAATGTCCCACGGGTCCATCTTCTCTGATTTAACCAAACCAATCAGAATGGTTTTCCATGCAGGCTGCTCTATGAGGTCAACCAGGTTAACATTTTCCAATTCAGGGCCTGCCGGCGGCTCTGTTTTGCCTTTTGCAGGCTGTTCTTCAGGGCCAGGCTTTTCGCCTTTAGGCTGTTCCAATGGCCCTGTTTGAGCAGGCTGCTCGCCAATTTCAGGAATTTGGCCTTCTTCCATGGGAAAATTAGCTTCCTTAGCCTATTTAAGGCTTTTCAATGCCCTTGGAAAAGCATTTTTAATAAGAACAATCCTTATTATTCTGGTTTTATGGAGAGGGTTAAGACAGGCATTTCCGGCTTGGACCAGCTCTTGCAGGGCGGCTTTCCCAGTGACAGCAATGTCCTTGTTTCAGGCGGAAATGGCACAGGAAAGACCATTTTCAGCATGCAGTACGTTTACAACGGTGCAGCGCAGTTCAAGGAGCCAGGCATTTTTGTGACTGTTGAAAGCAATGCAAAGTCCATTGCATGGGATATGCAGAGCTTTAACTGGGGTATTCACGAGCTGCAGGAGAAAAAGCTTTTCAACATTTTCAGGATGTCTCTTGGCTTTGCAAAGTCTGACAGGTATGTTAGTGACAAGATATCTGAGCAGCTCAGGCTAATTGAGTCCAAGGTGAAGGAGATGAATGCAACCCGCTTGGTCATTGATTCAACAACTGCCTTTGCGACCTGGATGGAATCATTTGAGTTCAGGCCAAGGCTTTTTGAATTCCTTGACGGCTTGAAGGATTTGGGCTGCACAACGCTTTTCACCTCTGAGACAAGCGGGGGAAAAACAGATTTCAGCGCTTTCGGCGTTGAGGAGTTTGTTGCTGATGGGGTGATTGCGCTCTACTTTGTCCCGCCGAACAGGAGCATCTTCGTAAGGAAGATGCGCGGCACAGGCCACAGCACTTCACTGCACCCCTTTGAGATAACAAACGCAGGCATACTGATAAAGCCAAAGGAGCAGGTAATGTGGGAGGCAATAAAGTAGCCTTAAGTGCCCTCTTGCCAGCTGGCCAAGTACTTCTTTTGTTCCTCTGTTAGCTCATCAATCTTTATTCCAAGCGTTTTCAGCTTTAGCGTTGCTATGCCTTGGTCAACTTCTTCCGGTAGAATGTGGACTTTTGCTTCTAGCTTGCCCTTGTTCTTTACTCCATACTCAAGAGCCAAAGATTGCCCGCAAAAACTTAGGTCCATTACCTCTGAGGGATGGCCCTCTGCTGCAGCAAGGTTAACAAGCCTGCCCTCTGCACAGAGATAAACATTCCTGCCGCTTGGCAGAACATATTTGTCAAGCTGCCATCTAATTCTCTTTTTAGATTTTGCCATTTTCTCAAGGCCCTTTACATTGATCTCGCAATCAAAGTGCCCTGAGTTTGCCAGTATTGCCCCGTCTTTCATCTTCTCAATGTGATGCACATCAATAACGTGTTTATCTCCAGTTACTGTGATGAAAATGTCTCCAATTGGGGCAGCTTCTGCAATTGGCATTACTCTATGCCCATCTTGCTTTGCTTGCAATGCTCTAACTGGGTCTACTTCGCATACTATTATGTTTGAGCCATGGCCTTTTGCCCTTAATGCCACTCCTTTACCGCAGTCTCCGTATCCTGAAACAACAACAGTTTTTCCTGAGAACAGCACGTTTGTGGCTCTTTTTATTCCATCCAATGTGCTTTCTGCAGTCCCGTAATAATTGTCAAACAGGTGCTTGGTTTGGTTGTCGTTTACTGCAATTATTGGGTACTTTAATGCCTTGTCCTTTTCCATTGCCCTCAGCCTTATTACGCCTGTAGTGGTTTCCTCTGTTCCAACTACAAGACCCTTCAATAAGTCCGGCCTTTTTGAGTGGATCTCGCTGATTAAATCGCATCCGTCGTCAATTGTTGCATTTGGCTTGAAGTCTAGGACATTGTTCAGAAATTTGTAATAATCCCCTTTGGTTTCGCCCTTGTATGCATAAACATTCACGTCTTCCTTTGCAAGCGCTGCTGCAACATCGTCCTGTGTGCTCAAGGGATTGCAGCCTGTTATCGCAACCTCTGCCCCGCCTGCAATAAGAACCCTCACAAGATTGGCTGTTTCCTTTGTAACGTGCAAAGCCATTCCAACCCTGATTCCCTTCAGGGGCTTTTCCTTTTCAAAGCGCTTCTTTATCTCCATGAGTGCAGGCATCTGCTCTGCTGCATATTCAATTTTCATCCTGCCTTCTTCTGCAAGCTTTATGTCCTTTACTTCATGCGGCATCTTAATTCACTTCCATTCAATCAGAATCTCACTAATTCTTTGAATTCCTCAAACCTTTTATTAATATCATCCGTTGAAATGGCCTTTATCCTTTCAGTGCCTATTCCCTCTGCGTTGAATGAGGCAACAGTGCTTCCATATATGAGGGCCTTTCTCATCAGTTCCTCGTTTACCTTGCCCTGCTTTGCAAGGAATCCAATTAAAGCCCCTGCAAAGCTGTCACCGCAGCCTGTTGGGTCAACCACGTTCTCCAGCGGGTAGGCTGGCGCTGTAAAGCAGCCGAGGCTCGTGCATAAAAGGGAGCCATGCTCGCCCTTTTTAATGATTGCAAGCTGGCTGTTCCTTTTCAGTATTTCCTTTGCTGCCTCCATCAAATTTGCTGTTTTGAAGAGCTGCCTTGCCTCTGCATCGTTCATGAGGCAGATGTCTGCCTTTTCCACTACCTCCAGGACCTTTTCCCTTTTGCTTTCAATCCAGTAGTTCATTGTGTCTGCAATTGCAAGCTTGGTTTTCTTCATCTGTGCCAGAACCTTGAGCTGCAGCTCTGGGTCAATGTTTCCAAGGAAGAGGAATCCTGCCTTTTTGTATTCCTCAGGAAGCTTTGGGTCAAACTTTTCCAAAACATTTAAGTCGGTCTGCAGGGTTTTTGCAACGTTTATGTCAAGGCCGTATTCTCCCTTCCAGCTGAATGTTTTCCCTCCAGCTTTTTCAATTCCTGCTGTGTCAATGCCCTTTCCCTGAAGCAGCTTCATGCTTTCCTCTGGA
>JAFGDB010000097.1 GCA_016932355.1 Candidatus Iainarchaeum sp.
ATCACAACCTGGCCTTTGGAAGAAAGCTTTGTTATTGAAATTTCCATACATTAATCACCTCAATAACTATAGAAAGGAAACCAATAAAAACATATCTTACAAGTAAGAAATGTAAGATTCGCCAGCGACAGGATTTGAACCTGCGTGCCCTTTCAGGCTCCCGGTTGCATGATTTTCCCCAGGCTTTTTTCCCACAGGAAAAAAGGCTGTTTTTCTTTTCCCAGGGCTTTTCTTTTTTGAAAAGAAAAGGCCTTCTCAAGCCGGGTGCGTTTGACCGCTCCGCCACGCTGGCATTGCAAATAATTAACTACGGCAGTGTTTAAAAAACTTTTAAAAACAGGAAAAACATGGAAAATAAGAAGGATGAGGCAAGCCAGGGAGCCACTCAACTCCGAAGAGCTGGCGAAATTGCTTTCACAAAGTGGTATGTCTTGCCTCCTTAACTCCCAACACAATAACAATTGTGGGTTTCGTTTTTAAAAAACTTTCTCAAAAGACTGCTACATAAGAAAATTGGGTGTTTAAAAATTTTTTTACCATTAAATAATTAAAATAGGGGAAATTCTGAAATGAATGTAGAAGGAAAGCACTACAGGACAATTTGGCTAAAGCCAGGCAATGAAAAAACAGTGCAGATAATTGACCAACGGCCACTGCCACACAAATTTGTAATAGAAGAGTTGAAAACAGTGGAGGATTTTGAAAAGGCAATAAAGGAAATGCATGTAAGGGGTGCAGGACTAATTGGGGCAACAGCAGGGTTTGGAATGTACATTGCAGCCCTTGAAGCAGGGAAAGAAAATTTTGAAGGATTCATGCAAAAAGCAGGAGAAAGATTAAAGGCAACAAGGCCAACTGCAGTAAATCTTGCTTGGGCAGTTGAAAGGCAGCTTGAAGCAATGAAAAAAGGAAAAAGCCCAGGGGAAAAGATTGAAATCGCATTCAAAACAGCAAAAGAGATTGCTAATGAAGACGCAGAATACTGCAAAAGGATTGGAGAACACGGCGTGAAGCTGATTGAGGAAATAAGTGAGAGGAAGAAAGGAGAAGCAGTAAATATTTTAACACACTGCAATGCTGGCTGGCTTGCATTTGTTGATTTTGGAAGCGCTACTGCACCAATCTATGCAGCGTTTGACAAGGGAATTAAAGTGCATATATGGATTGATGAAACAAGGCCACGCAACCAGGGAGCAAGGCTCACAGCTTGGGAGCTTGCAGAACAGGGGGTTCCGCACACGGTGATTGCAGATAACACAGGAGGCCACTTGATGCAGCACGGCCTTGTTGATTTGTGCATTGTGGGAAGCGACAGGACAACTCGCACAGGGGATGTTGCAAACAAGATTGGCACTTACCTAAAGGGATTGGCAGCAAAGGACAATGGAATTCCATTCTACGTTGCTTTGCCTTCTTCTTCAATTGACTGGGACATAAGGGACGGAGTGAAAGAAATTCCGATTGAAGAAAGGGAACCAGAGGAAGTAAAGTACATTCAGGGATTTTGCAATGGAGAAATGAAGAAGGTTTTGTTAACCCCTGAGAAGAGCAATGCAGCAAACTATGCTTTTGATGTAACGCCAGCAAGGCTTGTAACAGGATTGATTACTGAGAGAGGAATCTGCAAGGCAAGCGAGGAAGGCATTCTTGCCCTGTTCCCGGAGAAGAAGTGAGTTAGACTTTTTCTATTTGCTTCTTTGCATCAGGCAGCTTGTGCATTAGGTCTGTTGCATTCCACATTGTGCCTTTTTCTTTCTGCAGGAGGTCAGCAGCAAAGCCGTTAAGGAAACAGCCTGCTTTTGCTGACAAAAGCAAGGGGTTTTTTGCTGCAAAGCCAACAATTAAGCCTGCAAGGATATCACCAGTTCCGCCTGTTGTCATTCCTGCATTGCCAGTGTGGTTTTCAATCAATTGGTTTCCATCAGAAATGTAATCAGTTGCACCCTTTAGGACAACAAGGCAGTTGAATTTCTTTGCTGCTGCAGCAGCATTTTCCTTTGTTGGATTCATTTTGAAAAGGCCCTTGAATTCGTCCGCATGCGGTGTTACAACACAGTTTGGGTGCAGCCACCTTGGGTCAATCTGCCTCAGGGCGGTTGCGTCAATTACAATCTTTTTGGACTTGTTCTTTGCAATCAGGTTGTGGAGCTTGTCGCGCATCCTCTGTGTGTCCTCAAGCCCGGGCCCAACAAGGATTGAATCAATTCCGGGCAAAACAGTTTTCATGTTGTTGAACTTTAAAACAATGAATTCAGAAGAAGCATTTTTTACAGGAATTATGTTTTCTTGCGCGGTTGCAAAGTATACAAGGTCAACTATTCTGCTTGCGGTAATTCCTGCAAAAATTGAGGCGCCATGGTATTGCGCGCTTCCGGCAACAATTAAAACAATGCCATTGCTGCCCTTGTGGCTCTTTGGCTGCCTTTTGGCAAGGGAAAGAATGTCTTGTTTGGTTGTTTGGCCTGATTCCATGTAAAACAGTTATTAATAAATATAGAAAAACATAAATGTATTGGCAATGTGCTTTTTTGGGGGCTTGGCTTGAACACCAGTGTGAACAATGCATATGAGATAGCTTTAAATGACCTCAGGAAATGTTACACTGAGAAGGGCATTCTTGCAGGCAGGAAAAGCAAGCGCTACAGCCAGTACTGGGCCAGGAACAGCTTTTTTGCATCAATGGGCTCGCTGGCATTGGGCGACCTCGGCCAGGTTGAGAGAAACCTGCAGCTTTTTGCCTCAATGCAGAACAGGAAGGGCATGATTCCAAACCAGATAAGCCAAGCAATGAAGCCAAGGTACAAGATTGCAATTGGAAGCATTATTGACAGCACAGCCCTTTTTGTAATTGCAGCAACAGGCTATGCAAGGAAAAGCAAGGATGCGGAGTTTGCAGCTGAAATATTCCCAAAGGCAAGAAAGGCAGTTGAGTTCCTGCAGTCCAAGGACAGGAACAACGACTTTTTGATAGAGGAAAGGGTTTTTGCAAACTGGGCAGATTCAGTTTTGAGGTTTGGAAACGTGCTGTACACAAACTGCTGCTATTACAAGGCACTGCTTGAATTCAGCGAACTTTCAGGCATGCTTGGAAAAAAGCAGCTTTCCCTGAAATACAAGAGGCTTGCGTCAAAGACAAAGGAGAAAATCAACGGCATGTTCTGGCACGGAAACTACTACCTTGACTGGATTGACATAAAGAGGCATGACTTCTTTGCATGCGACGGAAACCTGCTTGCAATAGACTGGGGCATTGCAGACAGGGAGCAAAGCCAGATGATTCTCAACAAGGTAAAGCAGCACCAGATGAACAAGGTTCCCCTGAAAACAAACTACCCCCTGTACCCTGTCTGGAGGATTCCCCCAACACTCTTGCCTCTCATGGAATACCACTACCACAATGGCTTCAGCTGGCTATGGCTCGGCTGCCTTAACGCAATTGCCCTGAACAAGGTCGGCTGGCACAATGATGCAAAGAAAGAGCTGAAAAGCATGGCAGAGCTTATAAACCAGAACGGGGCAGTGCACGAAGTCTTTGATGACAGGGGAAAGCCAGTGAGAAGCATTTTTCTCAAAAGCGAAAGCCCTTTCTCATGGAATGCAGGGCTTTTTGTAAGGGCAGTAAGCGAACTGCAGGGGAAGCAGGGAAAAAATTAAAGGCCACCAAAGCGCTTTTAAATAAGTTCAATTATTCTATTAGGTAGTATGAATTGCCTTGAAGTAGAGGAAGTTATCAAAAGCTATGAGGACGTTGACGCAGTAAAGGGCCTGAGCTTTGATGTAAAGGACGGCGAGCTCTTTGGCATACTCGGCCCAAACGGTGCTGGAAAAACCACAACAATCAGGATGCTTTTGGACATAATAAAGCCTGACAAGGGCAGGATAAGGATTTTGGGCAGGGACTTTTGCGAGGACCTGAAGAGGGATGTGGGCTACCTGCCTGAGGAACGCGGCCTATACGAGGGCCTTACAGTAATGCAGAACCTCCTATACCTTGCCTCACTTAAGGGGATGAAGGAGAGGGATGCAAGGGCAAACGCCCTAAATTTCCTTAAACGGGTTGAGCTTTTGGAGTTTGCAGACAAAAGGGTTGGCATGCTCAGCAAGGGGATGAAGCAGCTTGTGCAGCTGATTGCAACCCTTGTGCATGAGCCAAAGCTCCTCATACTTGACGAGCCTTTCTCAGGGCTTGACCCTGCAAACAGGGAGCTTGTCAAGAAAATAATACTCCTTGAGAAAGAGAAAAAGAGAACAATAATCTTAAGCACGCACATGATGAACGAGGTTGAAGAGCTCTGCGACCGCGTTTTGATGGTTAACCTTGGGAGGCGCGTTTTATACGGCAGCCTTGACGACATAAAGGACAGGTATGCCCAAAACTGCGTTTTTGTTGAATTTACAGGGGCAATGCCAAAGCTTGAAGGCGTTGAAAAGGCAAACATCAAAAAGAACAATGCCGAACTCTATTTGAGGGTTGACACTTCACCGCAAATGCTCCTCAAGGAAATGGTTCAAAAGAATGTAAACATAAGGCGGTTTGATGTGAGGGAAATGAGCCTTAACCAGATTTTCATAAAGCTAGTGGAGGCGGAAAAATGGATAAAACTCTGAAGATAGCAAAGCACGAGTTCGCAATAAACTTTAAGAGAAAGGAATTCAGGTTCTTTGCATTCTTCCTGCCGCTGATGCTTGTCCTGATTGTCCTGGCTTTCTCCTTCACGGGAAACGAGTATGACATGAGGGACTTCCAGGAAATGCAGAAAAGCAAGTGGTTCTTTGCATTCCCCTCAACAATTGCAATGGTTTTTTCCCTTGCAATATTCCTTTCAGCAAACTTCCTGCTGCAGGGAATAGCAGAGGAAAAGGAAAACCGGATAATGGAGGTGCTTCTTTCCTCAATCTCATTCAGGGAGCTTCTTATGGGAAAAATAGCAGGGCTTGCGTTCCTTGGGCTGATTCAGTTTGCATCCTGGGTAATGTCAGGCACTATAGTGATAGTCCTGCTCGCGCCAGAAATACTTGCAAAGGCAATGGAAAAATTCGTTGCAGTTGAAACAGTGCTTCTATACCTTGTGTTCTTCTTTTTGGGATACATACTGTATGCCTCAATCCTTGCGGCAATAGGCGCTTTGACAGAGACAAGGGGCGAGGCACAGCAGATTGGCTCTCTCATGACAGTGTTTGCGCTCGTTCCGGCAGTAAGCACAATGTTCATTTCAGAGCAAACCCTGCCTGTTTCAGGCGCATTAACACTTTTCCCGCCGACAGCGCCAATAACTGCAATGATAAGGATTTTCCTAAGGAACCTGCCAATGGCAGAGGCATTAACAAGCATTGCAATCCTAATACTGACAATAATTGCTGTTATAATAATGACCTCAAGGATTTTCAGGGCCGAAGTCCTAATGTATGGAAAAAGGTTCTCGCCAAAGGAACTGCTGAGGATAATGGTTACAGGAAAATAATCCTTAATTGGCATAAAAGCAATAGGGGGGTGCTTTAATGGGCATTTCTGGAAAAAGGGTTTTGCTAATAATAGCGCCGAGCAATTTTCGTGATGAAGAGCTCTTTCACACAAAAGCAGAGCTTGAGAAAGCAGGCGCTGCAACAGCGATTGCCAGCAGGCAGGCTGGAACAATAAATGGAATGCTCGGCGGAAAGGCTGAAGCAGAGCTTGCACTAGATTCAGTGAATGGAGAAGAATATGATGCGGTAATTTTTATAGGTGGAAGCGGCGCAAGCACTTACTTCAATGATTCAGCAGCACAGCAGATTGCAAAGGACGCTGCAGCACAGGGAAAGGTTCAGGCAGCAATCTGCATTGCGCCAAGCATTCTTGCAAACGCCGGAATTTTGAAAGGAAAGAAAGCAACAGCCTTCAGCAGTGAAGCGGAAAACCTGCGCGATAAGGGAGCAATCTATACCGGGGAAGCAGTAACAGTTGACGGCAAGATAATCACTGCAAACGGCCCTCAGGCAGCGAAGCAGTTTGGGCAAAAAATTGCGGAAGCTCTGAGCAAATAGTGCGAGCCCGCAGGGCGAGCACATGGCAT
>JAFGDB010000098.1 GCA_016932355.1 Candidatus Iainarchaeum sp.
CTGGGGGGCAAGAAAGGCAGCTGTAACAATCCCCAAGGAAAAGAAGACAGTAAAGGCAGAGATTGTAAGCGTTACAGAAAACAAGGCAAACAGGCTGTTTTTGAGAAGGAATATAGTTACAAAGGGCTGCACAATAAAGGTAAAAATGCAGGGAAAAGAGCAGCTTGCAAAGGTAACAAGCAGGCCAGGGCAGGATGGGATTGTGCAGGCTGTGCTGGCTGAAGGCAAGTAAGGGCAGAAAAGTGCGAAAAAAAGCCCTGACCGAAAGGCTTATAAAGGTGGCACGCAGCAATATTTATACTAGCTGCTAAATGCTGATTCTGCATCCTAAATGGCGTGACTTAGTTCTGTGAGGCAGGGTTGGCTGCATTTTAGAAACTCTGGTAGATAGAATTTTGAAAAAAAGGTGGTTTGCTTATATGAGTGAAAAATGTCCTGAGTGCGGAAGCACAAAAATTAGGAGAGATATGGAGAAAGGCGAGCTAATATGCCAGCAGTGCGGCCTGATTCTAAGCGAAGACATGATTGATTACGGCAAGGAATGGCGCTCTTTTGACTCTGACCAGTTTGAGAAAAGGGCAAGGACAGGCTCACCAATGAAGTATGTTAAGCTAAACAAGGGCCTTGTGACAATGATTGACAGGCGCGGAACAGACCTAAGGGGAAACAAGCTAAGCAGCAAATCAAGAGCACAGATGTACAGGCTTATTAAATGGCACAAGAGGGCAAGCATTAGCAGCAGCATGCAGAGAAACCTTTCAATTGCGCTAACAGAACTGAGAAGGGTTGCATCATACTTAAACATCCCGGAATCACTTGTTGAAGCAGCAGCACTGCTTTACAGGAAAACAGTAAAGAAAGGATTGATTAGGGGAAGGCTGATTGAAGCAGTGGTGGCAGCAGTCCTATACACAGTCTGCAGGACATACCATGTTCCAAGAACACTGAATGAAATGGCAGAGGCATCAGGCCTAACAAAGAAAGAGATTGGCAGGACATACAGGTTCCTGGTCAGGGAGCTAAAGCTTGATGTTCCTTTGACAAACCCAATCCACTACATTCCAAGGTTTGCCTCAGAGCTCAACCTAAGCGGTGAAGTCCAGGAGGAAGGAAGGAAAATACTGGAGGAAGCAATAGACAAGGGCCTTATTTCAGGAAGGGGCCCGACAGGGGTTGCAGCAGCAGCCGTATACATTGCAGGGCTCTTGAAGGGGGAAAGGAGAACCCAGAAGGAAGTTGCAAATGTTGCAGGCGTTACAGAGGTAACAATAAGGAACAGGTACCGCGAGCTGAAGAAAAGGCTGGACATTGACGTTGCAGCATAAAGAAGCTTTGATGGCAGCGCAATGCTGCCATTTTTTCTGTTTTTCAGCAATAAAAAAGTATTTAATATAAGTTTGAACTTAGTTAATTTGATTTAAATGGGAAGCAACAACCAGCTTGTTGGAATGCTGCTGCTTGGGATAGCAATTGGAACATACATACCTGCATTCCCAGAACCAATCCAGATAATCAACCCATACATTGGAATAATACTGTTGGTTATTGCCGTTATATTGTTCGTCAAAAGCTGATTTTTTTCCTTCACCAATTCACGAGCAAAAGTGCCCGAAAGCCTTTTAAATGGCCAATCCCTTATGTTTTCGGAGATGGTTTAACAATCGTAAAAGGCATCAATTTTGAAAAAAAGTCAACTGAAATAAGCTCACTCGGCTAAGAGAGTAAAAAAAGATTTCAGTTGCAAACAACCATCTCCACTTTTTTAAACCACTAGTTCTCTCTGCACTCACAAATTCTTTTAATTGCTTGCTGCTTTACTTATTGTATTCAGCTGTTTAACAGTTGTTGTTATGTAGAAGACAAAGGTGTTGAAATGGGGATTGAATGGGAGCAGGAGAAGCACTCTGATGCAGAGATCTACAAAACCCTGCATCCGCTGCTTGGGGCATGGTTCAAGTGGCGCTTTCAGGCATTTACAGAGCCGCAGCGCTACGCAATACTCAACATACACAACCTTCAGAACACTCTTGTAACTGCGCCAACAGGGACAGGCAAAACATTGAGTGCTTTTGCCGCTGTCTTGAATGAACTAATTGCCTTGTCCGATGCAGGAAAGCTTGAGGACAGGATTTACTGCATCTACATTTCACCGCTTCGCGCCCTGAGCAACGACATTGAAAGGAACCTTAGCCAGCCGCTGGAGGAAATCAAAAAGGCAGCTGCAAAAATAAACAAGAAAATTGATTTCAGGATTGCGGTAAGGACTGGAGACACGCCAACAAGCGAGAGAAGCAAGCAGCTCAGGAAGCCGCCGCACATCCTCATAACAACCCCAGAATCATTTGCAATCCTTTTGAACAGCCCAAAGTTCATGGAAAACATGAAGGGAATAAAATGGGTTGTTGTTGATGAAATACACTCGCTTGCAGAGAACAAGCGCGGCGTTCATTTAAGCCTTTCACTTGAAAGGCTGCAGCAGCACAACCCGGAAGTGTGCAGGATTGGGCTTTCTGCAACAATTTCCCCCTTGGAGGAGATGGCCAAATTCCTTGTCGGAATGAAATCCCAAAAAGAGCCAAGGGACTGCAAAATCGTTGACGTTAAGTTTTTGAAAAAGCTTGATTTAAAAGTAATTTCCCCCTTGCCCGACCTGATAAATGTTTCCGCATCCCAGATACAGGAAAAGCTCTATGAAACCCTGCATAATTTAATTCAGCAGCACAAAACAACCCTGGTTTTTACAAATACAAGGTCAGCAACTGAAAGGGTAGTGCACAATTTGAAGGACAGGTTCCCTGAGCAATACCACCAGGGCAACCTTGATGCGCACCACAGCTCGGTGAGCAGGGAAAAGCGCTTGAATGTTGAAAACAGGCTGAAGCAGGGAAAGCTGAAGTGTGTGGTTTCCTCCACAAGCCTTGAACTTGGAATTGATATTGGGTTCATTGATTTGGTAGTTTTGCTTGGAAGCCCAAAAAGCATTTCAAGGGCCCTGCAAAGGATTGGGAGGAGCGGGCACAGGCTGCATGACACAGTGAAGGGCAGGATTATCGTGCTTGACAGGGACGACCTTGTGGAATGCTCTGTCCTTTTGAAGAATGCTTTAGAGCACAAAATAGACAGGGTGAAAATTCCGCGCAATTGCCTTGATGTTCTTGCGCAGCAGATTTATGGGATTGCGATCGCTGACAGGATTCTTGAAAGGGACTTATTCAAGCTTGTGAGAGGAAGCTATTGCTTCTCTGATTTAAGCAAATTAGATTTTGACGAGGTCATAAAATACCTTGCAGGGCATTACAGCAGCCTTGAAACAAGGAGCGTTTACGCAAAAATCTGGATTGATGAGGAAACAGGCATGATTGGAAGGAAGGGCAAGCTTGCAAGAGTTATTTACATGACAAATATTGGAACAATTCCTGATGAGGCAAGGATAAAGGTGAAAATAGGAAGCCAGAGCATTGGGACAATTGATGAAAAGTTTTTGGAGAGGCTGAGGCCTGGAGACGTTTTTGTGCTTGCAGGCCAGAGCTATATGTTCAAGTACAGCAGGGGCAACACTGCCCAAGTGCAGGCAGCTGGAAAAAGGCCGCCAACTGTTCCAAGCTGGTTTTCTGAAATGCTCCCATTATCCTTTGACCTTGCAATGGAAATCCAGAGGTTCAGGCTTTTGATGGATGAAAAGTTCCGCGCCAAAAAGGAAAAGAAAGAGGCAATGGAATTCATAAACAGATATCTTTACTTGGACAAGAATGCGGCAAAGGCAATCTACAATTACTTCCACGAACAGTTTTACTTCTCTCTGGTTCCGAACGAAAAAACCCTGCTTGTTGAATACTTTACAGATGAAGAGCACAAGCGTTATGCAATTTTCCACTCGCTCTATGGGAGAAGGGTGAATGACGCATTCAGCAGGGTGCTCGCATACCTTATCGGGAGGCTTGAGCACAAGGATGTTGAGATAACAATGAACGACAACGGCTTTATTCTGAGCTGCGAGAAGCTTCCGGTGCAGCAGGCCCTTAACCTTTTGAAGAAGAACGAGGTTAGGGCAATTGCTGCCCTTTCCCTTGACAAGAGCCAGGTGCTGAGCAGGCGCTTCAGGCACTGCGCAGCACGCTCACTCATGATTTTAAGAAGCTATAAAGGCAAGAGAAAAAGCGCTGGAAGGCAGCAGATGAGCTCAAGGCTGCTTCTTGCCGCTGTGCAGAGGATTGGGAATGACTTTCCAATTTTGAAGGAGGCAAGGCGCGAGGTGCTTGAGGATTTGATGGACATTTCTGCCACTGAACAGGTAGTAGATTGGATTAATTCAGGCAGGCTTAAGGTGGTTGAAAGGCAGAGTGAAACGCCAAGCCCATTTGCCTTTAACTTATTTGCCTTTGGCCATGCAGACATCCTCAAGATGGAGGGAAGGCTTGAGTTCATCAGGAGAATGCATGAGCAGGTTAAGGCAAAAATCGCTTCAAAACAGTGAAAATTGCCTGTTTTTGTTCGAAACCCGAATTTTTTTGCACGAAATTGGTTTGGTTTTTAAAAAAATCAGGCTTTAATAGCAGCTTGTGCCTTCATTTAATGCCTTCAAGTCGGTGGTGATAGAATGAGCCTCTTTACTTTAACGTTCGGAAGCGGAAGGGAAAAGCCTGTTTACAGCGAAATAGAGGTAGTAAGGCCGTCTGATTCTATAAGGGTTGACCCAAGCAAGGAAAACAAGGTTGAGGTCAAAAAAGCCTGCACTTTCTTCAAATGCCCTGGCGTTTACATTGTGGGCGAGGTAGTAAGCGGTGTTGTAAAGGAGAACATGGTTGGCAGCTGCAACGGAAAGCAGTTTGAAATTGAAGAGGTTGAAGGCAAGTTCGGCAATGCAGGCAAAGAGGGCATGAACATTGGAATGAGCGTAAGCGGAATCTCCCTTGAAGATTTAAAGAAAGGGGATGTAATAAGCTTAAGCCCTGCGGAATGAAACAAACCTGATTCAAAAAAAAACTTTTACCTGCGGAATGGGCCTAGGCTAAAGAAAGCGTGCAAAAAAATCCTGCTTCTTAGGCAACAAGCGTGAATATCAGGGCAAGCACGCCAAGAATTGCTATTAGGGCAAGAATCTGCTTCCCAATCCTGTGGTGCTTTCCCACAACAACCCAAATCAGGCCCTTTCCAAAAAGCTCAAAAGCAATCACAAAGCCGGCAAACAATGCAATGCCGCCAATGTTCTTGATTAAATTGGCTGAAACAAGGTCAAAGGGCGTGTGCCTTACAAGGAAGAAGGAGATTAGCGCCCAGTCAACGCTCAAAAGCACATCCCTTATTTCATGGGCCTCAACCATTCTCATGAACTAAGTAAATGCAAGGTGGTATTTTAGGGTTTCGCCCTTAATTCTTTTTCTTCTTTTTGCTTTTGCACGCCATTGGAAAGCCCAAAGGGGTTTTACTCTTCCCTGTTTTTGTAGGCATCAGATTTCGGAGGCTTTACCCTGCCTGTTGCCCTGTCGCTCTCAAGAAGGTCCTGAATCCTGCGCTCAAGCGCGCCATACTTCCTTTCCTTGAGCAGGACCTGCATTTCAACAAGCCTTGCGTGCCAGAACGTTTCAGGTTTTCCCTTGTTCAATTCATCCAAAACATGTGAAAGCTTTCGCCTGACCATAAAAACCACACCGGCCCAAAAAAGAACCATGCCCAAAACCAGGGCAGTGTACACTCCATAGTTCAAACCCCTATTTTAAGGTTTCGGAAAGGCAAGCGGTGTAGAAATCCTGTTTTGTTTATAAATGCCAGGTTGCTGTTTTGCATTTAAATGCCAATTAGGGCATTCAAATTAAATCAGTTCTACAGCACAGGGAAGGAAACAGGAAGCAGAACGTTGAAGGCAGGCAGTTAAGCAAACAATTAAATTCTTCAGCAGCCTTTATTTCTTTGCATGGCAAAGCTTGGAGCAAAGAACAAGAAGAGGGTTTTTCCTTTTGGGGATGGAAAGGGGAAAAGTGGGGATTTCCCCGGAAAAAAGGACTATGAAAAGTACAGAAGCAAAAAGCATTTGGCAGATGGCCAGTGGGAGTTGGCAAGGCAGCAGCTTGAGCCAAGGCGGAGGCAGGGAAAAAGGCTTGTTGATGCAACAAAAAGGGTTCCAAGCAGGGACTGCTCATTCACCCTTAATATTGGCGGGGCATATATGAATTGCACTGTTGCCAAAAGCCCGAAACAGGTAACTGTTACTGTACAGCACCCGCACAAAACAGGCGCTTCAGCAAGTTTCATTGTCAGCATTGAAAAGGTAATGGAAAAGGGCCTGCTGAGCGCGGTGGAAAAGCAAGTACTTGGCCCAAAATTTAAAGAAAGTTTTAGAGTACAGCCGCTCAGGATATTGGAGTATGCCTGGAGAAAAGCAGCATAAAGCTGCTTGTTTCAGGGAAAAGAATTATTAATTTAACCAACTTATTTTATTGGCATGAAGGAAAAGGAAAAGGTGATTGAGGCAGCGCTGTTCATGGCGCCCTCAGCCCTGAATGTGCAGGAATTGCAAGGCGTGCTGGGTGAAGAGCACTATTCAATGGCGAAAAAGGCTGCCTTTGACTTCATGAACGAGTTCAACAAAAGGGATTCTGCCCTGCAGGTGGTGCAGATTGAGGATTCGTTCCAGATGAGGCTCAGGCCAGAATATGAGGGCAGGGTTCAGCACCTTGCGGCAAAGGCAATGTTCCACCCTGGCATAATGAAAACCCTTGCTTTGATTGCGTTCAAGCAGCCGATTTCCCAAAGCCTTGTGATAAAGTACAGGAACAACAAGGCGTATGACCACATCCACAGGCTTGTGGAAGACGGCTTTGTGGCAAGGGAACCCAAGGGAAGAAGCTTTACGCTTCGCACTACAAGGAAATTCCTCGAGCAGTTTGGCAGCCCGGAAGAAATGGGGAAGAAGCA
>JAFGDB010000099.1 GCA_016932355.1 Candidatus Iainarchaeum sp.
AGTAAACCAGCAAGGAACATACAAAGCAACCGTTAAAGCAGCAGACTTTGAGGAAAGCATAACATTCCAAGGAAAAATTCAGGGAACAGGCTCAGAACCGGAGCCTGAACCGGCAGACCAAACCATATTAATAGCAGGGCTGGGGATAGCAATCATAATAGCGGCAGCAATAGCACTGAAGAAAATCCAAGGCTGAAGGGGAAAAAAAACGGTTGCAAGTTTCGCTTTAGAGAAGCAGGCTTGCAAGGCCCAGAAAAACAAAGAACCCGCAGACATCGCTTGCTGTCGTTATGAAGATTGTTGCTGAGGAAGCAGGGTCCTTGCCAAGCTTTGTAAGCAGCAGTGGAACTGCTGCCCCAAAAAAGCTTGCATTGATGAGGTTTACAATCACTGAAATTCCGATTATCATCCCGAAGACAGGGTTCCTGTGCAGGGCAAAGGCTGTGACTGCAACAATGAGGCCAATTATGAGGCCATTGATTGCGCCTGCAGCAATCTCCTTGAATATCAGCCTTTTGCCTGTTTCAATGTCAATTTCATGCAGGGCCATGCCCCTGACAACAACAGCCAGGGCCTGGGTGCCAACATTCCCACCAAGGCCAGCTATTACAGGCATGTAAAAGGCAAGGAAAACAAACGCTGAAATTGTACGCTCAAAAAGGCTGACAACCGTTGCAGCAATCAACATCATCCAAAGGTTTACAATAAGCCATTTGTACCTGTTCTTTACTTTTGCAAGAACCGTGTCTGAAACGCTTTCCTCCTCCCTTACGCCAGCAAATGTTGAAAGGCTTTTGCCCTGGCTCTGCAAAAGGCCCAGTATGTCATCAGAATATATCACACCCAGAATGCTCTTGTTCTTGTCAAGGACAACAACCTTGTCATGCTCATGCTTCCTGAACATGCTTATGACATCGCGCTCGCTTGCATCATACTCTATTACAGGCAGCTTTTTGACATACTTCTCGATTTTTTCTTTCCCCATGTGCAATGCAAGCACATGGCCCTGGAGCTCGCCTTTAAGCATGCCCTCCTCAACCACCAGCATCGCAGGAAACCTGCCTGTCCTCTGCTCGTGCTTTTTAATTTCTTTTGAGAGGTCCTCAAACGAAAAAGCCCTTGGAACAGAAATATAGTCAGTGCTCATTATTCCTGCAGCACTCCTTGGGTTGAAGCTTAGCAGCTTGTTTACCTTAACCTTTTTCTCCTCCTCAAGCTTTTCAACAAGAGCTTTCCTTCTGCCAGGGGCAATGTTCCTAAGAAGGTCTGTTGTTTCATCAGGGCTGAGGTACCGCAGAATTACGAGAAGCTCTTCATCATGAAGCTGTTCAAGAATCTTGGCCTGCACTTTCCTTGAGAGGGTTAAAAGTATGTCACCCCTCTTGTTTACCTCAATTGCCCTGAAGTTCTCCATCCTCCTCTTCTGCGAGAAGCTCAGGTCGTGAAGTATTTTTCCATTGCTTTCCCTTTGGGGCATAGGCAAGATAGAATTGGGTTTGCTTGTTTATAATCCTTTCTACTCTGGTAGCATGCTGTTCAAAACATCCCTTATTGGGATTTTCCTGAACCCGATTGAAGTGTCAGCCGCACCATAGTAGATGAGAAGGCTTTTGCCGTCAAGGCTTGGCAGGGCAGCGGTTGGAAAAACAACCCTGTTAACAAAGCCCTTTTTTTCAAAGCGCTTAACAGGCGAGAACAAAGGCTTGCTCTTTGGAGACCTTGCAATAACCCTTTCAGGGCTTTTCAAGTCAAGCAGCATGGCGCCAGCGCTGTATTTGTTCTTTCCACCCTGCCATTCAATTCCATGGTATATTTCAAGCCAGCCCTCGCTTGTTTTTATTGGGGGAGGCCCTGCACCAATCTTGAAGCTGTCCCAGGAATTTGGCCTGGGGTGCACTATTGCACGCTCCCTGCCCCAATACACAAGGTCCTTTGAATAGGAAATCCAGAGGCTTGGCCTGGTGAAGGCAAAAAATCCAGAAGGCCTGTGCAATGCAACATATTTCCCGCCAATTTTTTCAGGGAAGATTACAACATCCTTGTTTTCCCCCCTGAAAATTATGCCCTGCCTTTTCCAATCGCGCAGGTTTTTGGACAGGGCAAGAGAGGTGCTAACGCCCTCGTGCAATGAAACAGCCACATAGGTCATTGCATACTTTCCGGGCAGCTTTGTAATTCTCGGGTCTTCAACCCCAAACTGGCCCTCGTTCCCGGTTCCTGTGAAAAAAGGTTTTTGGGAAATGGATTCAACAGCAGAGCCATCGCTGCTTAGGGCTATTTTCCTGAAGTGGGAAATGCTTGTAAGCCTGCAGGTCCTGTCCTTGAGGCACACAGTGGTTCTGCTCAGTGAGGCAACCTTTTCTGCAGGAATTTTTTCAGAAATTAAAACCCCTTTCCCTGAAATTGCAGGGCAGCGCACTATCCCCCCACGGCCTGGCCTTGGCTGCTCTGCAACCCTTGCAAGCAGCATTATTTTCTTGCTTGGAAGCCTTGCTGCTGCAGGGTTAAACACGCCCAAAACATTCCAGCCTGGAAGCGAGGGCGTTATGCTTTCAGGGCTTACCAGAACTTCTCCAGTGCAGGGCATTTGAATTCAGTAGTATTAAACAGCACCCAGATTTATATTTCTTTATAAAGCGTTCCCTATTCCAAGGTATTGATGCTAAGCAAGCAACAGAAGAGGATTGCCATTGCATACCTTGCGCTGCAGGCAGCGGTTTGGGCAAAAAGCATGCTTTTCTTTGCATGGTTTGGGCACGGCAAGGCAATGGAGTACAGCATGCAGGCCTTTTCAAATGAAGCACTGCAGTTTGACTTCATTTTCCACAACTCAGTGCACGTGCTAATCGGGCTGCTTGCAATTGGCTTTGGGGCAAGCCTCCGAAATTTTGAATTGCGGAAACCCGGTACAGCACTGCGTTCAGCGGGAAAGCTTGCAGCATTTGTGCTTGCTGCAGTTGCAGTGCACAACTTTGCATACTGGTTTACTGCAGTGCACCCAAGCATTGAATACTCTGCATTTGACTTTGCAAGGGACTGCGCGCTGCTGCTTGCAGCAGTGGTTGCAGGATATGCGGTTAAGGCTGCCTGGCTGAAAATTAAATGCAAACAAAACAATTAAATTTCCGGAAAGCATTCTCTTTTTCACCATGCAGGCAATGCTGAATTTTTCTTTGGAGGAAAAGGCAAAGGTTCTTGCTTTTTTGGAGAAATTTCCCGCAAAGGAAACCAAAACCCGGTTTGAGGAATTCAGGTGCAGGGTCGGGGAAAGCACTGTCACGCTTTACAGCACAGGAAAGCTTGTAGTGCAGGGCAGGGATTCAGAAAAGGCCAAGGAAAAAATCCTCAAGGGGGTTGGCCTGGAAAGCGAGCTCATTCTAGGCATTGATGAGGCAGGCCGCGGGGAAGCCTTTGGCGCACTGGTTGTTGCAGCAGTGCTTGCTGACTCAACCAAAATGCGCGAATTGCGCGACAGCAAAAAGGTAAAGGGCATTGAAGCGAAAAGAAGGCTCGTTGAAAAGAATGCACTGGCAACAGCTGTTTACGTTGTGGAGGCATGCGAAATAGACTCTTTGAGGGAAAATGGAACGAATTTGAACAAGATTCAGGCAAGGGCAATCAATTCACTGGTTGAATCCTTTTCAGGAAGGAAAGAGGGCTTCAGGGTTTTGGTTGACGGAAGCCCTTTGGAGGGAGCAAGAAAGGGCATTGAATTCATTGTAAAGGGCGATGACAAGAATGCAGTGATTGGCGCTGCCTCTGTCCTTGCAAAGAGCGAAAGGGAAAGGCACGGAAAGGGGATAAGGAAAAGCTGGAAAAAAGGTTAAAAACAAAAACAGAAAAAAAACAAGGCTAAAAAACAAGACTTGGAAAAAAAAACACAAAGCAAAAAACAGAAAAAAAACAAGACTTGGAAAAAGAGAAATGGGGAAGCGGTTGGGGCGCCAGGAAGCTTTAGCTGTGCTGCTTGCCTGCGTGGTAAACTAGGTTGTGGACCCTTTCGTCATCAACGCTAGGCTCAAAATTCGCCTGCTTTGGCTTTTCAGGAATTATTTCACGAAGCTGCTGCTTTAATGCAGCAATCTCAAGCTTGGTGTTCTGCTGGAATTCCTCAAGGGACTTAAGCTTTTTGGGAAGGCCGGCACTTTCAAGGCTTCCTGCAACAGGGCTTGCGCTGCCTATCTTAAGCAGCAGGCTTTCAAGCCTGTCAATCCTCTTGTTAAGCATCCTGAGCCTCTCCCTTTCAGCTATCTCCTGCAGGCCCTTGTCAGGGTTCTTGAAGCCGTTTGCCTCTTTGGGCATTGGCTCTTGTGAAAACCGCACATCCTGCAAAGGCTGCTGCCTTTTTGGGCTTGTTATGCTTAGGAAAACGTTTCCCAGAAACAGGGCCAAGACCATAACGCCAAGAAAAACTGTAACAAGCATTTTTAGCACCAGATAGAATAGGATTTGAATCGTTTTTTAACCGTTTTGCTTGGGGGCTAATTAAAGCAAAATATTCTTAAAACATACCCTGCAGTTTTAATTAAGAGTTGGCTTATTTTAAGAGGTGTAAAAATTGCCTGCAGAAAAAAACGGTGAAAGTGGAAAGGCGCTTCCGAAAAAGGCAGCAGGGCAAAACCAGGACTTGAAAAAGGCGTTGGGTTCTGGAAAAAGCCAGGCAAAAGCACAGCCAAAGCAAAAAGCAGCAAAGCCCTTGGAAAAGCCAAAGGAAAAAAAGCCAGCTTTGGAAAAACCGAAAGGGAAAAAGCCGTCTTTGGAAAAGCCTGCTGAAGTAAAGGCGCTGCCTGATGAGCACATGGGAATGAAGGCTTTGCCTGAAGGAAAAAAGGCCTTGCTGACGCAGGGAAAGGCCAAGCAGGGGTTTCTTGCAAAGATTTTAGGGCAGAAAACAGCAGTTGCAGCCATTGCAGTTTGCGCTGTTGTGATTGCAGCTGTTTTCATTGCATTGCAGCCGCCGAATGTGGATGTTGACGATTTCTGGCCAACCAGTGGGGATGGCGAGGACTCAGTGAGGATGATTGTAGTTTACAGCGAAGCCTGCCAGAACTGCGAGCAGGACAGCTCGCTTGAAACCCTTTTCAGGGAAAACAACATCCCTTACACGGCCAAGAGAATTTCAGGCATGGGCGAGGATGGAACCAAGCTAATACTTGAGCTTGGCCTGACAAAGCTGCCTGCATACATTATTGACGGGAGAAGCCTAAAGGATGAATGGAAGGTTAACACAAAGAGCGGGCTTGCCTCACTCAAGGATACGCTGCTTTTCTACGTTAACAGGGGCCAGGCAAAATATAAGCAGGAGGTTTTTGTTTTCTACGAGTTGAACCTTGACAAAAAGATCCATGTTAACCTGCTTTTAAATGAGCCCTGCGGCTCAGAGGGCAATGTGATAGTTACTTATTTTGCAGACCCTTATGACCCTGCAACCATTGCATCAAGCGCTGACATGCAAACCCTCAGGAAAATGTTCCAGGGCTACAATGTTGAATTTGTTTATGGCTACTTGCCGACTGTGTCCCCAAGCATGGAGGCAATGTACACAAAGGACACAATAGAAACAGCAGCAAAGCACCTGACATGCGCAAGCACATTTGATGCAGAGACCTTCAATGACTTTGAGCAAAGGGTTTACAACAGGTACTGCAGCGTGCCTGATGCAAACTCATATTACGACAGGATTTACAACTGCCAGGACAGCAACAGGTTTGGCCAGCCCTTGAACGGTGATGAGGTAATGGCAATAGCTGAAGAAACAGGATTAAAGGATGATTTTGGCTACGGCCTCTGCTTGTACAGCTACAAGGAAAGGTTTGACCCGGCAAGGGCGCTTGCTGAAAAGTGGTCCATTTACAAAACGCCGAGTGTTGTTGTAAACTGCACATACGAAACCCACCCAGGTCTTGCAAGAGAGGTCATCTGCTCTTACCTCGGGGATATTGTAATCTGCAGGTAAAGCAAAGCCTGCCTGCTTGTTCTAGTTCCGGCAATAGCCAGGCGGAAGCAAAGCCATTTGCAGGCAATGGAAGGGAGCCAGCAATCGAGTTTGCATTCAAGCAAAAGCTCTTCTTTTTTAATCATTTTTCAGCAAGCTAATATCTTATGCCGGCAAATGTTACCATTGAATTTGAGAAGGCAAGGCTTGAATACCAGCAGGCAAGCTCCCCAAAGGCCAAGCTTGAGGCTCTTGTTAAAATGCAGAAGTTTGCCCCAAGCCATAAGGGTGCGGAAAACCTGCGAAAGGACATAAGCAAAAAGATGGCCCTGGTTAAGAGGGAAATAGACAAGCACAAAGCAAAGGAGAAAAAGAGGGGAGGCAGGGCAGGCATTGCTGTAAAGAAAGAGGGCATCGGCCAGGTTGCACTGCTTGGAATGCCCAACAGCGGAAAAAGCTGGCTTCTGAACAAGCTTGCAAATGTAAATGTTGAGGTTGCACCATACCCATTTACCACAAAAAAGCCTGCTGTCGGAATGATGGATTTTAGGGGGGCAAAAATTCAATTGGTTGAGGTGCCTGCACTTGTCGGGGGGAGCAGTGAGGGAAAGGCAAACGGCCTGCAGCTTCTTTCAATTGCAAGGAATGCTGACGCAATCGTGCTTGTTGTTAAAAGCAATGCAGAAAAGGCAGTTCTTGGAAAAGAGCTCGCAAATGCAAAAATTGTCTTGAATGAGAAAAAGCCCGCAATTGACATAAAGCCTTCAAAATTCAAGGGCATTTCAATAGTGCACAAGAAGAACCTCAAAATCAGGCAGCAAGAGCTTGAAGAATTCCTCAAAAAGAGGGCAATGTTCAATGTAAGCGTCATACTTGACCAGGAGCTCTCCAATTTGGAAACTGTTGAAAGGGTGCTTGACCACACAATCACATACAAAAAAGGCATTGCTGTAAACCCGTTTGAAGAGCAGGATTGGGAATTGCTCAAGCAAGCCATTTTCAGCATGCTTGGAAAAACACTGGTTTACACAAAGAGGGCAGGGGAAGAGCCTGACATGGAGGCACCATTAGCCCTGCCGCTAAATGCAACCGTTGAGGATGCGGCAAAGCAGCTACACAAGGAATTGGCAGGAAAATTCAGGTACGCAAGGGTCTGGGGAAGCAGCAAGTACCCTGGGCAGAGGGTGCAGAGGGACTACAGGCTGCAGAATCTTGACATACTTGAAATATGCGAGTAAGAAGCTTAACTGGAATTGACACAGGGGTTTTGCTTTCGCGCACTTTGACTGGCGCTGGCATTGGCTCACTTGGGGGCTGCCGCAGGCCTTTGAATAGCATCTTCCTTCTTGTTTCCCCTCCATGAGAAAAAGGCAAGGGCCATGAGGGCAATTATTATTGCAACAATCAGGTAGGTTACAATGCCCTGCATTCTGCCAGCCGGCTCAACAGTGAAGCGCTTTTCAACCACATGCCGCCCTCTGGCATCATCAAAGCTCACCATAACCTTGGCATCTGCCTGGCCTGAAAAGGAATTGTCAGGCCTGAAATAGAATGGGATTTCATCTGTTTCCTGCCCATGCAAAAGCACAGGCGTTGAAAAGAGCGGGGAAAGGCTTGAAAGGCTGTCTGAAACAAAAAGCGCTGCGCTTATGTTTTGGACTGGGGCAAGGCCGCCGTTCTTAAGCTTTAGGAAAACCTTGCCATCCTGGTTCTGGGAAAGCACACCTGATTCAAGCCTTGCTTCAATTGAAAGGTTTGAGTCAGCATAATTCACATAGGTTGTTACAAGGTGGGTGTAAATGTCCTGCCCATAGTGCACAGTGACAAGGATGTTCTCAGAAGAGGGCTTAACCATCTTTGCGGCAACAAAAAAGGTTTCCTTTTCGGATGGGGCAAGGCCTTCAATTTGGAAAATGGCCTTGTCAGTGTAAAGGCCCTTGTCAATAAGGGAAAGCTCCTCAGGAACTGTAACCTTAAGCACAACCTTGCCCAGGGTTTGCGCAGTGTTGTTGTATGCAGTAAGCTCAAACTCTGTTAACTCGTCAAGGTAAAGCTGTGCAGGCTCCTGCTGGGCCTTTGGCGTTATGCTCACCATCAGCTGGGCCTGTGAAAGCGAGCACAGGAGAATTATAAAAAGCAATGCAAGGCTATTTTTCAAAATCATAGAGCTGCTTCCCCTCTTCCTCTTCGCCGCCTGAAACAAGCGACATGAGCTTTTGCCTGTTCTTCACTGCAAACAGGATTATGAGCGCAATTATCAGGATTATTGCGCCTGCAAAAAGAAGGTCTGTGTCAGTGCCGTTTCCAGGGAAAAGGCCTGCCTCATAAACCCTTATTGCATCGTCCCTTGCCTTGCCTGCATAGTTCTCCGCCTCTTCAAAGGAACCGCTGTTGTAAAAGGTTTCAGCCTTTAACCAGTTGAGCTGCATGCTCTCAACAGAGCCCTGCTTGTTCCATTTGTAAACATACTCAGGGAGAAGAATGAATTCAACAAGGTTGCTCAGGCTCTGCTGCCCTGTTTTTGCCAAGAGCCCATCATCAGAACCATAAAGGGACTGGAATGCGCTATTCCTGCTCTCCCTTGCTGAAAGGCCGTCAACAAAGTTGCCGAGGCCTGACTGCGCATTTGCAAAAATCTTGTTGAACTCCTCATCAAGCACTATTGCAGTGTCAGCCTTCAGGCTCAGCTGCTGCAGCGTTGTTGGGACAGACAAAAGGTTGTTCAGGCCCTGCTTTGTTTCAATCGGAAGGCCTGACAACGCAATTGCCTGCATCACCTTGTCAAGCTCTGAAACGTAATCCGAGCGCATTGAGTCAAGGCCCTGAATTTCATCAAAGCACTGGTTAAATGTGGATTGCAGCCTTGAAAGCTTGTTCGTGTCAGGGCCAGAGAGGTAGTCTGACTCAAAGGAGATTGCGCCTGAAATTGAAGAGCTTGCGGATGAGGCAGCTGGGTACATTTCCTCAAGCTGCGCCCTAAGGCCAGCTATTTCAAGCTGCAGCGAAGCATAACCTGAAAGCTCTGTTTCAACTGTTGTAAGGTCAACCCTCTCATTTTTCAGGTCATTAGAGAGGTCTGAGAAGAATTTCACATTCTTTGCGTCAAAAATCCACTGGCCCTGCTGGGCAGCGCTCTCCTTCAAAAGCTGGAAGTGCCGAAGGGAATAGGCTGTTTTGACAAGGTCCCTTCTTGCAGAAAGCGATTCAGGGATTTCAGCAGGGCTCTTGTCAAGCACTGGGATAAAGCCTGAAAGGCTTTCATTGCTCAAAACAGCTACAACAAAATAGTCCTTGGAGCTGTGCCTTATTTTCACGTTTGGAAAAAGCTCAATTGTCTCATTGCTGTAAAGCAGGCTGTTCTGCTTGCTTACAAAATCAAGGGCCTCCTGGCTGCTTATTGAAAGCCCAGCAGGCAGCAAAAGCAGAAAACACGC
>JAFGDB010000100.1 GCA_016932355.1 Candidatus Iainarchaeum sp.
GCCGCTCATTCAAGGGCTCGGGCTCCCAGATTATGGCAACCTTGTTGCCCCTGTCCTTCAAATGCCTGTCAAGGCAGTTGTAGCTTGCATTAAGCTTTCCCCCCAGAAACCACTTGAAGTAGGGCGGCTTTGACTCGTAAAGCTTTTTCCAGGGCTTCTCCCATGAAAGCCCTTCCTTTGCCAGGCCAGCCCAAAAGGCCTTGGGGTTCTTGCCTGCCATTGAATAGATTTTTGGGGTGGATATCCAGGCCTGCTTTTTCATTTCAGGGCTTGGCCAGAAAACATGCCTTTTTTTGCTGTCAGCAGCAACAAGCTTTGCTCCGTCCATCCAAACACCAAAACAATAAAGGAGTTATAAAATTTAAACCTTTCCCCCAAAAATTGCCCGGCAGGAATGCATCAATTGGCGGCAGCCAACAGGCTCACAAAAGCAATGGAACAACAATCAATGCAACAATTGTCATCAGCTTGATTAATATGTTGAGGCCTGGCCCTGCAGTGTCCTTAAAGGGGTCGCCTACAGTGTCGCCGACAACAGCTGCCTTGTGGGCATCGCTTCCCTTGCCGCCAAAATTCCCCTGCTCAATGTACTTCTTTGCATTGTCCCAGGCTGCTCCGGCGTTTGCCATGAAAACCGCCAAAAGAAAGCCTGTTGCAATTGAACCAGCAAGGAAACCGCCCAGGGCAGCAGGCCCAAGGGCAATTCCTACAGCAACAGGGGCAAGGACTGCAAGAAGGCCTGGCAGAACCATTTCGCGCAGGGCAGCATGCGTGCTGATTGAAATGCACTTCTCGTAATCTGGCTTTGCCTTGCCATCCATCAAGCCTTTAATTTCCTTGAACTGCCTTCTCACTTCCTCAACCATTGAAACAGCAGCCTTTCCAACAGCGCTCATTGTAAAGGAGCTGAAAATGAAGGGCATAAGCGCGCCCAAAAACAGGCCTACAATTACCCTTGGCATTGAAACATCAATTGAATCAAGGTTGGCAACCACAATATATGAGGCAAAAAGGGCAAGGGCTGTAAGGGCAGCGCTGCTTATTGCAAAGCCCTTTCCGATTGCCGCAGTGCTGTTGCCCACAGCATCCAAAAGCTCTGTCCTTTCCCTGACCTCTTTTCCAAGGCCAGCCATTTCTGAAATTCCTGCAGCATTGTCTGCAACGCTTCCATAGGTGTCAGATGCAAGGGTAATTCCCAGTGTGCCGAGCATTCCAACAGCTGCAATGGCAACGCCCAGCATTCCTGAAAAATGGAAGGAGGCAATTATCACGGCACATACTGCAATTACAGGCACGGCAGTTGAAAGCATTCCTGTGCTTATTCCTGAAATCACGTTTGTGCCTGCCCCGGATTTTGCTGCAGCTGCAATCTTCTGGGTTGGCTTGTGGAAAGGGGTTGTGACAAACTCAGTGCTGTAGCCAATTGCTATTGCACCAACAAGGCCTGCAACAACAGAGAGAAAAAGCCCGAAGTTGCCGAGGAAAAAGTTGAGGAAAAAGTATGAAATTACCGCCATTGCAAGCGCAGCGAGCAAAATCCCCTTGTCAAGCGCCCTGAAAAGGTTTTCACCGCTTACTCTAACTCCAAGGCTTCCAATTATTGAGGAAACAATTCCAATTGCAGCAAGGGAAAGCGGAATCAGGATTCCATTTGTCCCCATAAAAGTGAAGCCAATAACCATTGCGGCAATTATTGCGTCAACATAGCTCTCAAAAAGGTCAGCGCCCATTCCGGCAACATCGCCAACGTTGTCGCCAACGTTGTCAGCAATAACAGCTGGATTGCGGGGGTCATCCTCTGGAATGCCCTTTTCAACCTTTCCAACAAGGTCAGCGCCAACATCCGCTGCCTTTGTGTAAATGCCGCCTCCCACACGCGCAAACAATGCAATGCTGCTTGCGCCAAAGCCAAAGGCATAAATTATGGTGGGGTCTTTGACCAGAAGGTAGCAGAGCGTAACCCCAAGAAGCCCGAGGCCCACAACAGCAAAGCCCATTACAGAGCCTGAGGCAAAAGCAACCCTGAAGCCGTCCTTAACGCTTTTGATTGAGGCCTGGGTTGTCCTTGAATTTGCGCTTGTTGCTGTCCTCATCCCAATGTTTCCTGCAATCGCGCTAAGCACTGCACCGAAAAGGAAGATTGAGGCAGAGGCAGCGCCAAATGGAATGAATAAAAGTATTGCAACAGCTGCAACAAAAATCACGAGAACACGGTATTCTGCGTTGAGGAAGGCCATTGCCCCATGGCGGATTAAGTCAGAGATTTCAACCATCTTCTTGTTTCCGCGCGGGAAGGAAAGAACAATTGAGCGCTTGAGGAAGCTGAAAATAAGCGCAACAATTGAGCAGGCTATGATTGCATTAATAAGCAGGGACATGATATTAGGAAGGGCAAAGTTGTATTTTAAGCTTTTGCTGAAGTTCTTTTTCTGGGAGATGCTGCCCTTGCTATGGCAATTTTTTCCCTAACAGATTTCATAAGTTTAATTATTAAATCATTAGTTACGCCTAAAGTTCTTGCCATGAACCGTTGGCTATAACCCGCTTGCTTGCAGTACAAAACTGCTTTTTCCTGAACAGTCAAACCAGCTGCTTTGGAAGTTCTCTCCACTGCCCCAATAACTTGCTCAGGGGCAAAATATCCTTTCTGGAAAAAAGCAGTTCTCCCCCTTGGATGGATTTCTTCCCCGGATTCTACTAGGCGGCGGTAAGCCAGCTTAACTGTCTTCATAGGCGTGCCTGTTTCTTTGGCAATTTGACTAAAGTTCTTTTTTGTCCCCCGGAACAAATTAATTAATTTTGTTGCGCGTTGAGAATCCAATTTGTAAAGACGGGGCATTAATTGGCTTGGATGCAGTTTATTGCCGCCCCTAATTCTCTCTTGGCAGAGTGAAATAAAATTCCAAGCATTTTCCTTGCTAGAAAGCCTTGTTTGAGCTACATTGGCCCTAATCAAAGAATCTAGTTTCCTGGCCTCATCTGGGCCAAGCCTATTTCGCAAAGCCCTTAAATCTCTCGTAACCGTAGATTTACTAACACCGTGCTTAGAAACAATTTTTGGCAGGGAAAGGCCTCTTCTTACATCCAACAAAACCCTTCGCCTTCTGCCAGCAAGCCCTTCTCCAGAATACGTTTTTCCAGCCATTCAAAACCACAATCATCCTTTCTTGCTCTCGCTTAAAACCTCAACAGCCTTGTCAATTTCGTTGTTTGCAAGCAAGTCAAAGATGCGCTTTACGTCAAACGCATTCTTGAATTGGGTTTCCTGCAAATTCTTTTCAAGGAGGTCAAAGCCCATTGCAGCAATGCTCTTCTTGCCAAGCTGCGCTTCCCTTAGCTCCTGCAGCTTCTGCTTGAAGCTTGCTTGCTCAAAATCAGCGTCAATTGCAATAATGCAATTCTCCCTGAAATTTTCCCGAATTTCCCTTAAATCAAGGTCTGCCTGGGTTAGGCCCTTTGCAAGGCTTCCCTTGAGCTTGAGCTTTACAAGCGGTTTCCCTTTTGCGTTTGAAAGCAGCCCTGAAAGCCTTTTCCCAATAGCCTCCCTGATTTGCTCTGCTCTTGCCTCCCTGAATTCAAGCTTTTCAAACAGGAACTGCCTTTGCTCCGGCAGGGGAATGAATTGTAGCTTGTTTTCCTTTGATTCAAACAGGAAAATGCCCTTTGGCTTTGTGGATTCAAGCTTCTTCATCTGTGTAATCACTGTTGAGCCAGGCACGATAAAGCGCTTCTTTTCAAGGTTTTCCTGGCTTGACCAGTGCAAGTGCCCGTCAACGATTAGGTCAAAGCCGCTTGGCAGGTCTGCAAGCGCAATGGACGCAATCATCTCATCATCAAAGGGCAAAAATTCCTTTATGCTCTGGTGCAATAGAACAATGTTTGTTGCTCCTTGCACTGGTTTTGGACCCCACATTTTTAAAGCATCCAGCGCCTTTTTCTCCGGCACGCCGCTCAGGCCCTGAACAACAACCTTTTCCCCGCTCAGTTCAAGCTCTGCCTTCGCAGCATGCAGGTAAACAAGGCAGCCTGCCTCCTGCAGAACATCCAAAGCGTTCTTGAAGTCCTTGCTCCTGAACTCGTGAGTTCCTGCAATCGCAATTACAGGGATTGTAGAAAATAAAAAATTTTCAACTTTTTCATTTTTAATCTTTTTAACTTTGCAAATTTCGCTTTGCTTCTGCCCCCTTAGAACAGAGAAGAGCTTGAACATTTCAAGCCAGGCCTCCTGGCTTGGAACATCTGAATCAAAGAGGTCGCCGGCAAGCAAGAGCAGGTCAGCCTTTTCCTTTAGTGCGAGCTCAAATGCCTGCTTGGCCTGCTCAAAAGCCTCCTGCTCCCTTTCAGTGCCCTTTCCAAAGCCAATGTGGAAATCAGAGGCAATTGCAATTCTCATAAAACACCAATATTATTAAAGGGTGGAAAACATAAAATAGGTTATGGAAAAGCCTTTGGAGATTAAGAGGATTGACTTGCTGGTGCACCCGTTTTACTACAGGGAAACATCCAGAAAGCAATTCTATGGCAGGGAAGGAGCCAGATCCCTGCTAAATCTTTGGAAAAAGCACATTGATGAGGTTGCAAAAGACCCAAACAGGCTTCTATTTATAACGCCGCAGGGACTTGGCTTTGGGCAGGGAGAGAAAAAAGCAGTTACTGACAGGCAAATGAGAAGCCAGATGCAAGAGCAGTTGGTTGAATACGCAGAGAGAAAACTTGGGAAAAGGCTTGCATTTTTTGCAGAACCAGGCCTCGCAGTTGCCACAATCAAAGACTGCAGGGGAAGGGTCTTTGACAGCTTTAAGGAATACAAAGAGGCAAACCGGTTTAAACTGGATTTGAAATCACTAAAAACAAGGGGCTTGGGGGAATACACAAACTATTGCGTTGCAGACTACTTGACTGCATTGAATATGGTTACAGGCATGAAAAACATAATTCCCTACAGGAACAGGCAGAGCACAATTCTTGCAAGAAAGTCAGTCAGCGGAAGCGAAAAAGAATATCCAAGGCCATGGGAATTGAAGGACTTGAACAAAACAAGAGAGGGAAGGGAAAGGCTTTTTGAATTGATGGAAAAATACCTTAAAAAAAGAAGGGAAAAGGCAAACGGGCTTGCAAGGAAATATGGGAAACACTACTTCAAGGAAAGAAAGGCTGTTTCAGAAATGAGAAGAAGGGGAAAGTAAAAAAATGCTATTCTGGCAGCGGCTCTTCAGGCAGGCCGCCAAGGCCGCAGTCAATTATTACTTCCTGGCCAGTTACTGTGTTCTCAAGCCTTTCGGCAATCATTCCAATGCCAACCATGAAAACTATCATTTCAGGCTGGCCTGATTGTTCAGCAGCAAATTCGGATGAGGCAATAAAGCTTATTGGAACCCTGCAGGTTTTCTCCTCGCCGGTGGAGGATATGCTAATTGACATAACGCAGTCATCGCCATCCCTGCTGATTACATTATAGGCAGCGCCGCCTGCCCCTGTTAATTCAAAACTGCTTTCAGTGCAGCTGACCATCTTTTCATTGAAGCAGGCAATGGCTGCCTTTTCAGCATCAGTCTGGCTTCCAACATCTGCAACAAGGTGGCTGTTTTCAACGCTTCCGCAGTCCTGGGCAGTTGGCGCAGTGGGAGCAGTAGGGGTTGAGCCTCCTGTGCAGGTTGCAATGTCCCTGACCCAGGCGCCGTTCTCGCACTGGTACTCCCAGTGAAGGGGTTCAGGCTCTGGCTCGCCATTGCTTGGCCCTGTTCCAGGAAGCGCGCACCCGCTTAGGGCAATTGCCGCAAGCAGCAGTGCAAAAAAAGCAATTTCTTTCCTCATCTGCTTTTATTATAGTTTAACAGCTATTTAACCTTTTCTTTTCCAAATGGGAAAAAATAAATACCTGTTAGGGAAATACTCTTAGAGGTGATAATTCAATGGTTTTTGGATTTGGAGAAGGGAGCATTGAACTAATGCTTGACAAGACAAACATGGCTTTTGGCGAAACAGTGCACGGAAGGCTGAACCTGAAGCTGAAGAAAGCGAAAAGCGCAAGGCAGTTGAGGGTGAGGATTCTTGCAGAAAGGACTTCAACCCAGTACAGCGGGGCAATGGGCGGCAACAGGAAGAGCTCAACCCAGAAGGACATTGTTTTCTCCACAGACTTGATAGTTGACAGGGAAAAGACCTACAGCCCGCCAGGGCAGGAATACGAGTTCAAGATACAGGTTCCTGCAAAAAATGCCCTGCCATCTGACTCCATGCCAGCGCTTTCAGGGGGCCTTGGAACAGCAATCAAGGCTGCCCAGATGCTTGGTGGCTTTGGAAGAAGCAGCCAGATAAAATGGTTTGTGGAGGCAGCACTGGACATACCAAAGGGCGTTGACATAAAGAAAAGGGTTCAGGTAAGCGTTCAGTGAAAGAGTTTCTTTAATTCACTTTTCTTTTGGGCAGAGGAGCAAGGGCCTTAGCACAAGCAATTCCTGCTTTGAATCAAAGGACTTGTAGCTTGAAAGAGATTTTGAGTCTGTTTTGCAATCAGAGGTTGCTATTGCTTGAATTCTTCTCTCTGAGAGAAGGCTTTTCAAATTCTTTTCCCCTGTAAGAATAAATTTCCTGCAATTGTTGAATTTCACAAGCTTGTGAATGTGCTTCTGCAGGGCAGGTGTCTTTTTTTTCACGATTGGAAAGATGTTGCAGCCCCTGTGCATTAAAAGGAATGCGGCAAGCAACTCATCCTTTTTTCCTGAAAAGAAGAAAGCAACATTCCCCTCAACTCCAAGAGGCAAGCCTCCAAGGCCTTGCTTTTGGCCAAGGTAGAAAAAGAAATCCTTTGTTCTTACTTCAATTGAAATTTCCTTTTCAGGGCCTTTCAGCTTTACAGTAAGGCCAGGAATCTCTTTTTGGATTGCTGCCCCAAGCCTTCTTTCAAGGTCGCGGGCAGAAAAGGCCTTGTTGTTTGAGACATTTACATCAAGGGCAAATGTTTGCCCTTTTTTTAACAGGGGCTTGGCAAATTTGGCGAGGGAATTTTCAATTTCACTGTATTCCTTTCCCTTATTGCATTCAGCTAGGGCGATTGCGTGAATCCCTGAAACGTTCAACAGGATTTTTTGGGCCTTTTTTGGATTGGAGCAGAACAGGTAAAGGCGGCCCCCGCCCCTGATTATTTTCTCTGCTTTTATGTTGTTTTTCTTCAGGGCAAACTTGATGCTTTGGATGAGCTTTTTTGTGAAAAACTGCCTTACGTAATTGCTTTTCAGGGCAATCTCCGAGGCTGTTTTTATAAGCAAACAGTGCTTTTCCTGCATGAAATAACTTGGGTAAACAAAGCTATAAAAAGCATTTTCAATCTAAAATTAATCAAAGAAATTGCAAAGCTTTGCTTTGCTTCCCTTGCGAGGCAAGGGGGTTTTCTTTTCCGTTAGGAAAAGAATTTCTTTTGCAAACTTTTCTTTTTTAAAGAAAAGTTGTTGCGAAGCAGTTTCCCAAGGCTTTTTTGCCCAAGCAAAAAAGGCTTGCGGGGTTGGCAGAATGGCTATGCGCCGGCCTGCAGAAAGCCTTTCTTTAGAAAAGAAAGGCTTGCGAAAGAAATCGTTTTGCTAAGCAGAACGAAAAAGCCCTATGGGCTTGCGGCGAGCCGAGGAAGAGGGTTCGATTCCCTCACCCCGCTTAGGTGGTTGAGCCAAAGGCGAAACCGCCTGTTGGGAGCGAACCGTGAAAAGTGCAGGCGGGTTTTGCCGCCTCTCGATTCCCTCACCCCGCTTTAAGGGTATCGAGCGAAAGCGAGATACCCCATTAGGGGAATGGAACTGCGGAACGTGCAGCCTGCGTTTGCAAAGTGCGAGCGTTAGCGAGCACAGCCCATTCCGAGCAAAGCGAGGAATGGGGTCTGCACCAGCCGGGCGTGACGGCTCCCCGCCCAGCTTTAGCCAGGTGAACGAAACAAGGGCATATTTAAATAGTCATAGTTATATCTATAAGTATAGGTGATTGTATGCAGACCACTATACCATTAGAGAAGGAAACCGTGCAGGTTTTGGAGAAACTGAAAAGCAAGTACAATGTAAGCTCTTATGACAAGCTTATTAGGGAAATGCTAGAAAAGGAAATGAAAGTGCCAAAAAGCCTTTTTGGCGCGCACCCAAAAATGAAACAATTTAAGAGGGACAAGGAAGACTTGCATGAGCTATAAATATGTTCTTGACACTTTTGCGTGGGTAGAATACTTTAGGGGCACACAAAAGGGGGAAACTGTCAAAAAATGTGTAGAGGAAGGGGCTTGTGCCACACCCACAATAGTGATAGCAGAGCTTTCAGACGTATACGAGCGAGAAAAAAACAAGTACTGGGAAAGAGACTTAGCATTCATAATATACAAGACAACCATTGTAAATTTAGACCAAAACATTGCAACAAAAGCAGGAAAAATGAAAAACGCCATCAGAAAAAAACACAAGGCAAAATTTGGCTTGGCTGACGCAATAATCCTGACAACAGCACAAGAACTGGAAGCAAAAGTGGTTACAGGGGATACACATTTTGAAAAGTTAACTGGCATTGTGTTTCTTTAGAGGGTTCAGACCCACACCCGGCTTTAGCCTGCTAATAAGCTTTAAAAAGGCTTTCTTCAAAGAATTCCTAATACAGTCTTGAATAAAATCCTGATTTTTTAATGGGTTTTAAAGGCAGATTTTGAGTGATTTGAAATGGGTTTGAGGCCAGGGCGCTGCTACAGCAGCAAGAAGGACAGGGCGTTTTCGCGTTACGCGGTTAAGGTTCACAGCAAGAACTATATAGGGGCAACCCCTGGCCTGAAAACAAGGCAGTTCAACATGGGAAACCCTGCAAAGAAGTTCAGCCACATACTTGACCTTATTGGAAACGACCACAAGCAGGTCAGGGACAACGCATTTGAAAGCGCAAGGATTGCCATAAACAGGTTTTTGAACAAAAAGCTTGGCTCTGACAAGTACTTTATGAGAATAAGGGTTTACCCCTTCCAGATTTTGAGGGAGAACAAGCAGGCCCAGGGGGCAGGGGCAGACCGTGTTTCACAGGGAATGAGCCTCTCCTTTGGAACTGTTATTGGCAGGGCAGTGAGGCTAAGGCCAGGCCAGAAGCTGATAAGCGTGCTTGTAGACGAAAAGGATGTTCCTGTTGCAAAGGAAGCGCTCCTGAGGGCAAGGGCAAGAATGCCATTAAAGCTCACTGTCAGGATTGGCACAGATGTTGAGAGCATTGGCACAAGGCCAAAGCAGATAAAGGAAATTGTTGAAGAGGAAAAGCCGGCAGAGGAGGCAAAGGAAGGGGAAAAGAAGGAAGGCAAGGGCGAAGCCGGAAAGGAAAAGAAGGAAGGCAAGAAAGAGGAAGGAAAGGAGAAGAAGGCAGAGGAGGCAAAGGAAGGCAAAGCCGGAAAGGGAAAGGAAGAATCAGGCAAAGAGGGCAAAAAGGAAGGCAAGAAGTAAGCTATTTTCGCTTTTTTTTAACAGGCTTTACAGGCTCTTCATCAAACTCATCTGAATCAACAGGCTCTTCAAGTTCTTCACCTGAATCAACAGGCAAATCTTCAGAATCGCCAGACCCTTCACCTGAATCGGAAAATTCCCCTTCTTCTGGCTGCATTGGCCCCTCAAGTTCAGCCTGTTCGGCTGACTGCATTTTGTACCTCCTGTAGAGGTAAAAGAAAAGGGCTGCAATGGCAGCAACAATTATTATTGTGTCAGCCCTGGGGCGCCAGTCTATTATGAAAAGGGCATAGAAAAGCAGGAACAGAGGGATTAGCACAAAGAGAATTGCCATCCCAATGAACTTCTTCTGTGGTGTGCTCTTGAAGCGCCTCATGCAGCAATAGAATGTCTTAATTGGTATTTTAATTTTGCGATTGTGAATTTTGCCCTGAAAGGTTAATTTATTAAGGAAAAACACATTCTTTTTACAGGGATCAAAAAATGGCCGGCTTTGAAAATCAGGCAAGTGGTATACTGTGGTTCAGGCAGATACACAAGAAGGACATCCCCTATGTTGGCGGAAAAGGCGCAAATTTGGGGGAGATGGCAAACAGCAACTTCCCTGTTCCCGCAGGCTTTGTTGTAACGGCACAAGCATATTTTAGGCACTTGAAGGAAACAGGCATAGGGAAAGAGGTTGTGGAAAAGGCAGACTCAATTGATGTGGAGAATTCAGATGGGCTGCAGAAGGGCAGTGCTGAAATAAGGGAGGTTATAAAGAGAACAAAGATGTCAGAGGCGCTGGCCAACGAGATAAAAAAGGCATACTGCCAGCTTGGCGAGAAAAAGCTTGCATGGCTTACAAGCAGCGAGGAGGAATTTGTTGCAGTAAGGAGCAGCGCAACAGCAGAGGACCTGCCTGAAGCAAGCTTTGCTGGGCAGCAGGAAACATTCCTGAATGTAAGGGGGCAGGCCAATGTGGTTGAGGCAGTGCAAAAATGCTGGGCATCGCTCTTCACTGCAAGGGCAATCTATTACAGGAGGAGGAACAACTTTTCAACGGAAAAGGTCGGCATTGCAGTTGTAGTGCAAAAGATGGTTGACAGCAAGGTAAGCGGCATAATGTTTACAGCAGACCCCACAGGCGATGAAACAAAGATAATTATAGAGGCAGGCTTTGGCCTGGGTGAAGCAATAGTAAGCGGTTCAGTAACGCCAGACACATACACTGTGGACAAGGGGAGCATGAAACTCATTGAAAAGAAAATCCATGACCAGGAATTCCAGATAGTCAGGAAGGGCAAGGAAAACGCAAGGGAAAAGCTTCAGGCAAGCATTGCAAAAAAGCAGAAGCTGGCTGACAAAACCATAATAGAGCTGGCAAAATTGGGGAAGCAGATTGAGCTGCATTACAAGAAGCCGCAGGACATAGAGTTTGCAATTGAAAGCAAGGACATTTTGATAGTGCAGAGCAGGCCGATTACAACACTTGGCTTGAAGGGCATGGCCAAAGCCTATAAGGACAGGAAGGAAAGCATGAAGGGCCTTGAGAAAAAGATTGTTTTAAAGGGATTGGCTGCCTCGCCAGGAATTGCAACAGGCAAGGCAAAGGTTGTCTTGAACGTTGCCCAGATTGGAAAGGTGCAGGAAGGCGACATTCTTGTTACGCCTATGACAAGCCCGGACTGGGTTCCGACAATGAAGAAGAGCTCAGCAATAATAACAAATGAGGGCGGAATAACATGCCATGCAGCAATTGTTTCAAGGGAACTGGGCATTCCATGCGTTGTTGGAACTGAAAAGGGGACAGAAATTCTTGAAGATCGCGACCTTGTTACGGCAAATGGGTATGACGGCGTTGTATACGAGGGCGAGGTTGAGGTGAAAAAGCCGGTTGAGCAGGCAATAGAGGTAATCCAGAGAAAGGACATTGACGAAATGGAGAAAGTGATTGAAAAGGAACTGGGTGAAGAGCCAAAAGAGGGCATTGGAATTGAGGAGATTGGCGAAGGTGAAAAAGATGCAATTGAGTTAAAGCAGAGGGTTGAGGAGGAAAGGGATGAACTGATTGAGAAGGGCAGGGAAGAGGCAGAGGAAATCGTGGGGGAATACGGGAAAATAGATGCTGAAAAAATGGGGGAAGAGGAATTGAAAAAGGAGGAAGAGCAGCTTGAAGGCCTGCTTGAAAAGGCAGCGGCAAAGGTAAAGGTAAATGTTGCCCTGCCGGATGCAGCGGAGCAGGCAGCTGCCACAGGTGCGGCAGGCGTTGGCCTGTTAAGAGCTGAGCACATGATAACATCTGCAGGAAAGCACCCGGCAGAATACATCAGGGGGGGAAAGCAGGAGGAGCTTGTAAAGGCAGTCAAGGACGGCGTGAGAAAAGTGGCCGAGAAATTCAAGGGAAAGCCCGTGTGGTACAGGACATTTGACGCAAGGACAGATGAATACAGGGAGCTTGAAGGCGGGGAGAAGGAACCTAAAGAGGACAACCCAATGCTTGGGTGGCACGGCATTCGCAGGGATTTGGATGAGCCTGAAATGCTGAAGGCGCAGTTCACTGCAATAAAGGAATTGATTGAAGAGGGCTTTGACAATCTTGGCATAATGCTGGCATTTGTGCAGAGTGTTGAAGAACTGGAGAAAGCAAAAGAGATTGCAAAGGAGGTTGGCCTTAAACCCGAAAGCAAGGGGCTGCAGTTTGGCGTGATGATTGAAACACCAGGGGCAGTCTGGACAATTGACGAGCTGATTCAGGAAGGCATAGACTTCATAAGCTTTGGCACAAATGACTTAACGCAATTAACGCTGGGGATTGACAGGAACAACGAGAAAATACAGGGATTGTTCACAGAACTGCATCCTGCAATTTTGAGGGAGCTGCATTATGTAATCAGGAAGTGCAGGGAGCACAATGTTTTGACAAGCATCTGCGGTCAAGCTGCAAGCAACCCGGAAATGGTAAAGCACTTGGTAAGGTTTGGAATTGACTCTGTTTCGGCAAACATTGACGCAGTGGAAAAAATAAAGGATGTTGTTCTGGTGGAAGAGAAGAAGCTTGTTCTTGGAAAAGGGGAATAGCTTTATAATAGCATTTTTGGAAACCTTTTTTATGCTTCAAATTGATATGAAAAGTGCAATAGCGACAGTCAAAAGCAAGAGGGCAAAGAAAGTTGCAGTGCAAATACCTGAAGGGCTGAAAACAAAGCTGACTGAAATAGTGAAAGAGGTGGAGGAAAAGACAGGCGCAGCTGTCTTCTCATTTGTTGAGCCGTGCTTTGGGGCATGCGATTTGGGTGATGCATGGGCAAAAGAGCTTGGGGCAGAGCTTTTGCTGCACTTCGGGCACACACAAATTTTAGGACAAAGCAAAATCCCGACAGTGTACCTCCCATTGGAATACAACCTTGAGGGAAAAAAGCTTGAAACCGCTTTGAAAAAGCTGGATGAATTGCTGAGGGCAGGGAAAATGAAAAAGGTTGCGTTATGCACTACAATCCAATATCTTCCCTGCCTGCAGGAATTGAAAAAGGCCCTGGGGAAGAAGGGCTTTTCTGTTTTGATTGGAAAGGGGAAGGGCGCTGAAGCAGGGCAGGTGCTTGGCTGCAATTATTCTGCGGTTAAAAGTGTTGCAGGAAAGGCTGATGCTGTTGCCTTTTTTGGGGACGGGCTGTTCCACCCACTGGGCATTTCATTCTGCTGCAAAAAGCCTGTTTTTCTTTTGAACCCAATTGAAGGCAGGGCAGAGCAGCTGAAAGAGCAGCGTGATTTGCTCCTCAGGAAGAGGATTGCAATGGTTGAAAAAGTGAAGCAGGCAAAAACAGTTGGCATATGGGTCAGCACAAAGAGGGGGCAGCAGAGGGCCAAGCTTGCAATGGAACTGAAAAAGAAATTTGAGGGCAGGGGGAAAGCAGCATTTATCTTTGCCTCGGGTTTGCTGAACCCAGAATACCTGCTTGGCGTGCAGGTTGAGGCGATTGTAAGCACTGCCTGCCCGAGGATTGCGCTGGATGACTCAAGCTCTTTCAAGCAGGCGATAGTTAACCCAAATGAAGCGCTTATTGCTTTGGGTGAAAGGAAATTTGAAGAATTTGAATTTGATGAGCTTGCCTAGAATTCAATCTTGTCTGGGTCAAGCTCTTCCTCGTCCTCAAAGCGCGCTGTTTTCTTTTTCTTTGCCTTTCTTTTAGCGGCTTTTCTCCTGGGGGAAGGCTTTTTGGCAAGCAGGTCCTCTTCCTCGTCTCCCTCTAGGAGCTCTGAGGCGTCAGGCCTTACAACTGTTCCGGTGAAAGAAAGGCCCTGCACAGCTGCCTTGAAGTTCTCCAAATTGTGGCCGCTCAGGAATAACGCAGTAAGGCTGCTTCTCTTCAGAATCATTGCAGCAGGCAAGTCAAGAATCAAATTTTGGCTTGGCTTCATTGCATTTGAGATAAGGATTTCCAAAAGCCTGCCATAGCCCAATTCATGGTACAGGCGGGCGCTTGGATGGGCGGCCGGGTCAGCAGTGAAAATGCCCTCAACATTGCTCAGGTTTATGAAGGTTGCATTAAGGTATTCTGCAAGCAGTGCTGCAACCGCGTCTGTTGTAAAGCCAGGCATCAGGCCGCCATAGACCGGGGTTTTGCCCTGGGCAAGGATTTCTGCAGATTGCTTTACATCAGTGAGGACTTCGGGGTGCGCAGTCTCAATTGATGAAAGCAAAAGAGAGGCATTTGCCCTTGTAATTCTTATTCCAAGCTCATCAAGCTCAAAGTTGTTTGCGCCAAGGGCTTTTGCAGCATTCACATAATCGCGTGCAATTTTGCCGCCGCCGACAACAAGAACAAGCTTGTGGCCGTTCCTTATCAATTCATTCAGGCAGCTGGAGACTGCTAAAATTGCCTCGCTGCTCGGCTTGCCGTCCATCAGGATGCTGCCGCCCACACTTACAACAAAAACATTTGAGGGCGGGCTATAGGATGGCTGGGTTGAAGAGGCAGGCCTGCTGATTTCTGTTTCGGAACCACTGTCTTTCTCATTGAAGATTTCAAACATTCCCTCAAACATGCTCAACAGCCCAATTGGTAATTTAATTGTTTGTTTTATTAAAATATAGTTAAAGCCTATTTAAATATTGGCTCAAAAGCCTTTAAAGGTGCTTTTATATGGCAAAAGAGCATTTGGAGGAAATCTCAGAGGCTGACATGGTGGTTTTCAAAAAGAAGCTGCGGAAGTTCAGCCAGTTCAGGGGAAAGGGCACAGAGCTTATCTCGCTGTACCTGCCGCCTGATGTAGACAGGGGCACTGTCATGTCACAGCTTACAGAGGAAACCTCCCAAAGCAGCAATATAAAGAGCCCTACAACAAGGAAGAACGTGCAGGGCGCGCTCAGGAAAATACAGAATTTCCTCAAAACAATTGACTTCAAGCTTCCAAAAAACGGGCTTGTGGTCTTCTGCGGAAACGTGAGCGAGAAAGAGGGCAAAAGCGACATACAGCTTTTTACGCTCAAGCCAGTCAAGACACTGAAGACAAAGCTCTACTGGTGCGATTCGGAATTCCACCTTGCGCCCTTGGAGGAGATGGCGCAGCCCTCTGACTTTTTTGGCATACTTGCAATAGACAAGAACGAGGCAACCATTGCGCTGCTCATTGGGAAAAAGTACGAGATTTTGGGGCACTTCACAAGCGGGGTTTCAGGAAAGTCAAGGGCAGGAGGCCAGTCTGCACACAGGTTTGAAAGGCTGAGGGAAGAAGCGGCAAACGACTTCTTCAAGAGGATTGCTGAAAAGATGAATAACATATTCCTTCCATACGGGGAAAAGCTCAAGGGCCTGCTCATTGCAGGGCCTGGCATTACAAAGAACTACTTCCTGAACAAGGAGCTGCTTGACCACAGGCTGCAGAAAATCGTGCTTGGAACAGTTGACACAAGTTACACTGACGAGTCCGGCATCAGGGAGGCAGTAAATGATTCAGGCGAGCTTCTCCATGATGCGGAGATAACAAAGGAGAAGGCAGTGGTAAACCAGTTCCTTACAGCAGTTGTAAAGACAGGGCTTGCAGCATACGGCCAGAAAGAGGTTGAAGAAGCCCTCAAGCTCGGCAAGGTGTCACTTCTCCTCTTGAGCGAAAACAATGACTGGAGCGTTTACAAGTTCAGGTGCAACAGCTGCAATTTTGAGGAGGAGCTTGTTGTTAAAGAGCCAGGCTTTGATGAAAACAGGTACAAGTGCCCCAAATGCCAAAGCAGCCAGGCTGAACTGCTTGAGCAAGTTGACTACATTGACTGGATGGTTGAAAAGGCAAAGGACACAGGTGCAGAAACAAAATTAGTAAGCAGTGAAACAGCCGAGGGCGAGCAGTTCTCAAAGGGCTTTGGCGGAATTGGCGCAATTTTAAGGTACAAGTAGGTTAAGGTGTTTTGGTGCCCAATGAATTCTACTCCACTTCCTGCAAGGGCATTGGCGGTCAGATTAAGAGGCGTTACACTGATTTTGTTGTGGAGGAAATTCTTCCCGACGGAAGGGTTTGCAGCGCAAAGAGGTTTTTGGAGCAGGGAACGCACGAGTTTGAGCCACTGGAGATTCCTGAGAATAGGGGGGAGGAGCAGCTGCACCTGCACATGGAGAAAATAAACAGGGACGTGAACTTCTGCATAAGGGGGATTGCAAGGTTTCTCCAGTGCAGCAATAGGAGAATTGGATATGCAGGCATGAAGGACAAGCGTGCTGTAACCTGCCAGAGGGTAAGCATCTTCAAGCCAAACCTTGAAAGGCTGCAGGAGTTCAGCTCGCAGGGCATACAATTGAGGAATGCTGAATGGAGCAATGAAAGGATAGAGCTTGGAATGCTTAAGGGAAACAGCTTTACAATTATAGTAAGGGACATTTCCCTGAATGAAAAGGAACTGGGGAAAAGAATTGGGGAATGCTTTAAGGAAATGGAGTCAGGGATTGCAAACTATTTTGGCGAGCAGCGCTTTGGGGGCATCAGGGGCATCACGCACATTGTGGGAAGGGAGTTTATAAGGGGAAACATGAAGCAGGGTGTAATGCTTTACCTGACGCACTCAGATGAAAGGGAAGAGGAGGAGATAAGGCAGGCAAGGGAAAGGCTGGCGGAAACCAATAATTTTTCTGAGGCCAGCAGGCTTTTTCCAGTGAAGTTTAGGTATGAGCGGGCAATCATACACCATTTGTGCAAGTACCCGAACGATTTTGTCGGCGCATTTGGAAAGCTGCCAAAGCAGCTTCGCTACCTTTTCACGCACGCTTATCAGAGTTATCTGTTCAACAGGGTAATTGATGAAAGGCTGAGGCAGGGAATTGGTTTAAAAAGGGTTAAAGGAGATATATTAATTGAAAACAGGCCAACCGCCCCGTTGTTTGGCTTTGAAAGCGCTCTTGCAAAGGGAAAGGCTGGCGAAATAGAGGAAAAGGTCCTTCAGGAAGAGGGTTTGCAGTTGCAGCAGTTCAAGGTGAAGCAGATGCCGGAACTCTCAAGCAAGGGGGCAAGGAAAAGCATTTTGCTAGTGCCGGAGAACATGCGCCTGCTCAATGTAAGCAAGGATGAGTTCTACGAGGGCATGCTTGCTGCAACGGTTTCATTCAGCCTGGAAAAGGGGAATTATGCAACAACTGTTTTGAGGGAGCTAATGAAGAGTGAAGCAAGATGACCCCGCCTGTTGTTTTTTTCATGATCCCCTTTTTTGTTTCTGCCCTAACCGTTGTGTCTGTTTCAAAAAGGAACATGAAAGCAGGCATTGTGGGCAGGGATGTCAACAAGCTGGATGGCAGGATGCTGCCTGAGGGCGCAGGGATTGCAATGCTTGCGCCGCTTTGGACTGCGATATTCCTTTTCAATGCATTGCTATACTTTGAGCTTGGAACAATTGCATTAGGGCTTGCGGTAAGCGGCCTCTGCCTTGTGGGCTTTCTTGATGACAGGAAGCAAAAGTTCAAGGGCAAAACCATAAGCTGGAGGAAAAGGGCTTCCATAATCGGGTTGATTTGCCTTATATTTGCATACATGTATGCCCCAAGCCCTGTCTGGATAATTCCATTCACTTTTTTCATTGCAGGGCTGGCCTCTTTTGAGAACACGTTCGCAGGCCTTAACGGCTGGGAGATTGGGTCAGGGCTTATAATATCCTGCTTTGCTGCTTTTATTCTGGCCAACAGCTGGGTTTTCCCAATTGCACTTGCCCTTGTTGGGGCAATAGCAGGCCTGTTCCTTTACAATGCTTTCCCTGCAAGGGTTCTGCCTGGCGACAGCGGAACTCTTTTGATAGGCAGCAGCATTGCAGGCCTTGTAATACTAAGCCAGCGGATTGAGCTTGCCTTTTTGGCTGCACTCTTCTTTGTGCCGCATGCAATTGACTTTTTTGGGCTGAAGCTTTTGACAAACCCGCATGATGTAAGCCAGAGCGGCAAAATGCCTTATGCAGTCCTGGATGACGGCAGGCTTTCAATTCCGAAAAACGGAAACAAAAGGCCGTGCTACGATTTTGCAAAAATGCTGCTTAAAATTTTCGGGCCAATGCCTGAATGGCTTGTTGTGGCAGTGATATGGGTTGCTGTTGCTGCAAACTGCATTTTCTGGATTCTTGCTTTCCAATACCTTCAGGTTATTTAGGGCCTGCCTTTCTTTGAAAAGAAAAGGGAATATGCAAGCAGGCTTAGAATTGTCGGAATCACTAGCCTTATTACATCAAAGATAATTATGACAGCTGCAATGCTTGCAGGGCTCAATTCCACAGAGGTGAAGCTCTTCAGGCTCAGGAAAATGAAGCCCACTGCCTCAACCGCAAGAATTCCCCTCGGCAGGAAAGGCGTCCTTTCAAGGATTACAAGTATGCTGAAAAGCGTTACTGCACTGTAAAGCGGGATAACAGTGTTTGCAGAATGGAAGCAGAAAAGGAATGCAAGGAATTCTAGCAAAAGGGAGAGAAAGGCAAGCATTGTAACAGCAGCTAATTTTTCCAGAGAAAGGCCACGAAGGAAGCCGCTGTAGTGTATGAAGTACTCTGAAAGCTTGCCAAAGGGCCTGAAAAAGCGCGACATTGATTTAAAAAGGCCTGCAATCTTTAGGCCAACCGAGTGCTTCAAGGGAAGCAGGAAAAGCATTGCTGCAATTGCAACAACTGCAAAGCCGCTCAGCATTGCAGCCTTGAGCCATAGCTCCAGTTCAGGGTTTAGGAGGGAAGCAAAAAATGCAGCTGAAGCAACCAAGAAAATCATCAGGAACTTGAGGCCCTTTACAACCATTGAGGCAGAGATTGACTGCCTGTAGGAAACAAGACCTGCCTCCTTCAGCTTTATTGACCTAAGCGCCTCTGCACCTATCTGGATTGGGGTCAGGGCAGCAAAAACGCAGCTGAAGCCAAGCAAAAGAATTCTGCCGAGGCCGAGGGATTCAGACTTTAAAAGCAGGGCCCATGAAAACAGCCAGGCCAGGATGCTGGAAATGAATAGAAAGGAAGCAAACCCAAACAATAGGGGGTCAGAGCTCCCCAAAGAGTGAAATGCATTTGTAAGGTATGCAAGAGAGCTTAGGAGGGCAGCCACAGCCAAAAGCAGGATAAAGGCAGCTTTAATCTGTCTCTGCATCAAAAAACCCTTTTTCGCAATTAATTGCAAGCCGCTATTAAATGGCGGAATTCTTAATATAAATTTAATCAGGGGGAAAAAGGAAGGCTGGGGAAGTGCGGGTTACAGGCAGGCTATTTGGCACTTTTATCAGCCCTGTTAGGGCCTATAAATTATGCCTACTGCCAGGATAAGGCAAAAAAAAGGCCACAAGTAGGCAAAAAACACATGGAAAGCGGCTTTTTTGCCCTTATTTAACCTCTTTCTATTGGGGAGGGGCTGCCGGCTTATCCTTCCAATAATGTCATTGCTTGCAGCAATGATTTAAAGCAGGTTTTTGCCAACATTAAAACGCTTGCTACTGCTGCCGGCTTATCCTTCCAATGATGTCATTGCTTGCAGCAATGATTTCCCCACTGTTCTGGAACATTAACCTAAGGGCAAGAAGGCAGGTGCTGCCAACATCAGAGTAGGACTTTGGCTTAATTGTTATGATGTTGCCCTCAAGCTCAATTCCAGGCTGGGCCTGGGAACCGTCAGGAAACTGGACCAGGACAATTGCCTCACCCGCCCTGTTCAAAATACTGTTGCATTCCTCAATGCCTATCCTGGCCTCTCTTGTAAGGTCGCCATAATTTGTTGAACAGTAAATAAGCTCGTTTTCCGGGCTGTAAGCCCTGATAAGCAGCGTTGAATTCCTGCTATTGCCCTCAAGCACAACAAGGAAAAGCGCTGCCCCGTTGAACATGTACTGATCAATGTTGACAACAGGGTCATAAATTTGCGGGCTTACAACAAAAGAGTAATTCTCTGTTAAGCCTGAAAATGCTGAAAAAGGGCTTTCGCCAGCAGAGCTTATCAGAGTGCCCTCAACCACAACAGTGTTTGGGTTAAGGCTGCGGAAAAACAAAACCAGGGCAATTGCCACAATAAGCAAAGCCAGGGCAAAAGCCAGTATTCTTGAATCAATCCCCTTCATTAAGCAAAAAGGGCTGCAAAAGAAATAAAAACATTGGGCAAAAACTAAGGCAAGGGGCTGAAAAAGAAATTAGGGAAAAAAGCTTCAAAAAAACAAGAAAACTTATACATAATATGGCCAGCTCCCTGGCTTGAAAAAGAAAATAAAAAGAAAAAGGAAAGAAAAACGGGTTTAAAAAAAACCCGCTTCAAAACTTTAAGCCATTAGCGCATCC
>JAFGDB010000101.1 GCA_016932355.1 Candidatus Iainarchaeum sp.
AGAAACCGGCAAAGGGGTTTTGAGATGAGCGAAAGAAAAGTGCCGTTCTGCCTTCCCTCAATAGGCGAGGAAGAAATCAAAGAGGTCACTGAAACGCTTAAGAGCGGGTGGCTTACAACAGGCCTAAAGGCAAAGCTGTTTGAGGAAAAGCTGCAGGCGTACAACAAGGTGGGAAATGCAATTGCAGTAAACAGCTGCACCTCAGCACTGCACCTCTCAATGGCAGTTTCAGGAATAAAGAAGGGCGACGAGGTAATCACAAGCCCAATAACATACTGCTCAACAGTAAATGCAATACTCTACCAGGGCGCAAGACCTGTCCTGGCAGACATTGATGAAAAAACTTTTAACATATCAGCAAGCGAAATTGAGGAGAAAGTAACGAAAAAGACCAAGGCAATCATTGCAGTTCACTACGGGGGCCAGCCCTGCGACATGAAGGCAATAAACGAGATAGCAAAAAAGCACGGTTTGATTGTAGTGGAGGACGCTGCACATGCGCTTGGGGCAGAACTCAACGGGAAAAAGGCCGGCACCCTGGCAGACTTTGGCTGCTTTTCCTTCTACCCAATAAAGAACATTACAACAGCAGAGGGCGGAGCCATAGTGACAGACAGCAATGAGGCAGCAGAAAAGCTCAGGCCGCTGAGTTACTGCGGAATCAGCAAGGACGCATGGAAAAGGTATGATTCAACGGGAAGCTGGTACTATGAGGTTACTACCCTGGGCTACAAGTACAACATGCCTGATGTGCTTGCATCAATCGGGCTGCACCAGATTGAAAAGCTGGATGAATTCATCAGGCAAAGGGCAAAGATTGCAGAGCAATACAACAGGGCATTTGCTGGCAGCGAAGCGATTACAGTGCCGTTTGTAAGGCAGAATGTAAAGCATGCATGGCACCTTTACCCAATCCTACTGGATTTGGGCAAGCTGAAAATAAACAGGGGCCAGTTCATTCAGGAAATGACCAAGAGGGGAATTGGCTCTAGCGTCCACTTTATTCCAATACACATGCACCCGTATTACAGGGAAAGCCTTGGTTTCAAGCAGGGGCAGTTTCCAAAAGCAGAGCGCTTTTTTGAAAGAGTCATCACAATTCCAATCTACCCGAAAATGACAGGAGAAGATGTGGGATATGTTGCAGAAAATATTTTGCAGATAACCAATGGCAACAAAAAAAAGGGTGCTTGAATTGGTTGAAATAGAACAGCTCTTCATCAGCAAGGACTGCACAATCAAGGATGCAATGCTGCAGATTCAGAAAAGCGGCTTTGGAACAGCCCTGGTTGTTGAAAACAGGAAGCTTCTTGGCGTGGTAACAGACGGAGACATAAGAAGGGCAATACTGGAAGGAACCCCGATAAATGAAAAAGCAGCAAGGATAATGAACAGCAAGCCCATAGTTGCAGGGCTTGGAACCACGAAAAGGAAGCTGCTTGAAATGATGAAGGGAAAGGAAAAGGGCCTTGAGCCAGGCATGTACATGAAAATCCCGATAGTGAATGAAAAGCGGGAAGTGGTTGACCTAGCAGTATTTACAGAGATTGGCAAGAAGAAGGAGCCAAGCCCTTTATTCCTAACCAAGAGCGATGTCAAGAGGGGAAAGCTGAAAAAAATCCTTGTTTTAGGGGGCGCGGGATACCTTGGCTCAGTGCTCTCAAGAAAGCTTTTGGAAAAAAAATATGAGGTAAGGGTGCTTGACAATTTAACTTACGGGGAGGAAGGCATAAGCGAACTTTTTGGAAAAAAGGGCTTTGAGTTCCAGCAGGGGGACATCAGGAACATACACGATGTTGTAATGGCAGTAAGCGGCGCTGATGCAGTGGTGCACCTTGCAGCAATTGTAGGCGACCCAGCGTGCAAGATTGAGCCAATGTCAACAATTGAATCAAACTACCTTGCAACAAAAATGGTTGCAGAGGTATGCAGGCACCACCTTGTAAACAGGTTTGTTTTTGCGTCAACCTGCTCGGTTTACGGGCAAAGCGAAACCGCATCCAGGGAAGACAGTGAAACAAGGCCGCTTTCGCTTTATGCAAGAAGCAAGCTTGATTCTGAAAATGCGCTGCTCGAAATGGAGGATGAAAGCTTCGGGCCCGCTATCCTAAGGCTTTCAACGCTTTTTGGGCTAAGCCCGAGAATGAGGTTTGACCTTGTTGTCAACACGCTCACAGCAAAGGCAATAATTGAGGGAAAAATCACAATATACGGCGGCGAGCAGTACAGGCCGCTGCTTCACGTGGAGGACGCGGCAGAAGCATTCATTGCCTGCATTGAGGCCCCTATTGAAAAGGTTTCAGGGAAGGTGTTCAACGCAGGCTCAAAGGGGCTGAATGTAAAAATAATTGACATTGGCAATGAGGTGAAGAAGGCAGTGCCTCACTCAGAGCTTGAAATAAGCAGGGAAAAGGTTGACTTGAGGAACTACTTTGTAAGCTTTGAAAAGATTGAAAAAGAGCTTGGCTTCACGGCAAAGAAAAGCATGAAGGACGGCATAACAGAGATAAAGAAATGGATTGCTGAAAAGAAAATCAACAACTACTGGGAGAAAAAATACAGCAACTATGAATATTTGGTCAACCTGAACAACGGAAAGGGAAAGTAGCTGGTTCTCATGATTGGATGCATTGTCCAGGCAAGGGTTGGAAGCAAAAGGCTGCCTGGAAAAATCAACGAGCTGGTTCAGGGAAAAACCATTCTGGAGCACTTGATTGAAAGGCTGAAGCAGTCAAAGCTCGCTGAAAAAATTATCATAGCTGTTCCAGACACAGAGCAGGACAAAAAGCTTGGTGAAATTGCAAAGAGTCATGGAGTTGGCTTCTTCCAGGGAAGCGAGGAAAATGTTTTGGAAAGATATGTTGAGTGCGCAAAAAAGTTCGGCATTGGTACAATTGCAAGGGTGTGCGCAGACTCCCCACTAGTGAGCGGAAAGTACCTGGATGAAACAATAAAGGCACACAATAAAGGCAGGAATGATTACACAAGCCCGGGCAAGCAGCTGCCTGAGGGGACATGGGCGGAGGTTGTTTCACTCAAGGCCTTGGAAACAACCCAGGCTGAAACAAGTGAGAAAAAGCACACGGAGCATGTAACCAATTACATCATAGACCACCCTGAAAAATTCAAATTGGGCGAGATACCTGAACAAAACCTTTACAGGCAGGGCATTAAGCTCAGCATTGACACTGAGGCTGATTTGAAGCTTGTGAGGGAAATAGTTGAAGAGATTGGGAAGGATGTTTCCAAAATTGAAATCAAGGATATTGTCCAATTGTTCGACAGCAATCCTGAAATGTTTTCAAAATACGCTTCAAGCGGAAAGCCCTATGTCAGTTTAATGATTAACACATACAATTACGGCGAAACCCTGGAAAAAGCAATTAAAAGCGCGCTGAACCAGACAATGCCCTCAACAGATTACGAGGTAATTGTTGTAGATGACGGAAGCACTGACAACACAAGTGAAATCCTGGGAAAATTTGAAGGCAGGATAAGGGTTTTCAGGCAGGAGAACAAGGGGGCATATGCTGCAAACAACCTTGCATTCAGGAATGCAAAGGGCAGGTATGTGATAAAGCTTGACGCAGACGACTGGCTTGAGGAAAGCTGCCTTGAAAAGATGTTCAGGGCACTGGAAAAGGAGCCAAAGGCAGGCTTTGCATACATTGACATAAAGCATGTGAGGGACGGCAAGGAAAAGCTTGTTTCCCTGGAAAAATTCGGCGTTTTCAAGACAATTGCCTGCGGCATAATGTTCAGGAAAAAGGATATTGTTGAATTGAACCGGGAAGAAAGGATGTACAATGAAGGCCTTTTCTTCCCTGAATACGACCTCCTGATAAGGCTTAGCAAGGTTGGGAAAGGGGCATATGTGCCTGGAACTTGCTACTACTACCTAAGGCATGGGAAAAGCCTTACAGCAAACCAAAAAAAAGTGGAAGAAGGCCTTAAACAGATTGAAGAATTGCATGGAGTAGAAGGAAAATTGCCCTGAAGGATTAGAGACCGCAAGATACCCAGGAAAAGCGGCCTTAAGGAAGGTCACCCCTCAAGCTTGCAGACCAAGGCAGGGCTTCTCTTATGGGTTGCCCTCTGCATTAGGACTTTGACTCTCTCAACCAGTACAGGGTCTGCTTTATCTTCCTGGCCCATTTCAATCAAAGCAAGAGCAGTGTCAATCTGTTCATATGAAATGCCGAGTTCAGCCTCATCTGTCTGCCCCTTCCACAAGCCAGCGCTCGGCGGTTTTTCAAGAATTTCCTTCGGAAGCCCCAAATATGCAGCGAGCTTTTTAATGTCGCCCTTGTAAAGGTTGCCCAAAGGCAGCAGGTCTGTTGCGCTGTCGCCAAACTTGGTGAAGTATCCAATGGCCAGCTCGCTCTTATTGCTTGTTCCCACAACAAGGCAATCCAGCTTGTTTGCAAAATAGTAGAGGGCAACCATCCTGAGCCTCGGCTTTATGTTTGCAACCTCCCTGGCCTTTTCGTTTCCCTTCGCACCCAGAGCGCTTAAAATGGATTTAAAGCTCTTGTCTAAATTTATCTCCTTTAGCTCAAATTCAAATTTCTTCGCAACCACCTTTGCATGCGCCAAGTCCAACTTATGGCTGTTGCAAGGCAGGGCCAGAGCAAGGCAGTTCTTTGGAAATGCTATTTTGCACAAAACAGCGGTAAGGCTTGAGTCAATGCCCCCGCTTAGGCCAAGGACAACGCCTTTGGCCCCGGCATTTTCAACCTGCTGCCTGAGCCACTTGACAATCAGCTCTGCCTGCGTTTTTTCATCCAAAACACTCGCCCCTTACATCAGGACATGCTTGTCTTCCTTCCACTTTGAGGTCAAAATAAAATCATTGCGCTCCTTTACCGGAAGCCTTACATCTTCAACGCCTGGGTCGTTCCTGTGGTTGCCAACCGGGTCCTTGAGATACCACTCATTCTTATCATTCTTCCCCCAGGCCCTTGGGTCGCGCATGTTGTCAACGCAAGCAACAAACTCTTCCTCATCCATGCCAAGGTACCTTAAAATAATGTCAAGGTCGCTAGGCCTTTTCCCATCATACTTTTCAACCATGTCAATTCCCTGCTCCCTAGTCATCCTCCCAAGCCTTATGTCCTGGGAAGCGTGGTCTGTTGCCCTTCCATAGCCAAACTTCAGCCATTTCAAGTAATCATGCGAGCCGCCGCAGTGGAAACACTCAACATTCTCATAGCAGTTGTAGGTCCTTTCCTGCTCTGCTGTCTCAAAATCATAAAGCTCAATCATCTTTTCAGTCTGCTTTTTTGCATTCCAGTTAATGTAGTTTGAAATGTAAATTCCCCTAACCCCAACAGACTCAATTTCCTTGTCAGTCGGGTATGTAAAAGGCTTTAAGTCCTCCATTGAAATTCCCTCCTCGTTGTCAACCATGTCACTTGCCTCAAAGCCCCTAAGGCCCCATTCCCTCCTGCACCTTTGCGTCATTTCAACAAGGTCATTGTGGGAATACATCCCTGCAAGGTCACTCCAGCCGTGCTCGCCCCAAATGATTAAGGGGATTTTGAACTTCACTGCAATCTGCACCGGGTATGTGAATATCCCAGAATGGCAGTGCCAGCACATGTCACCCATCTTCCTCATGGAAAGCCTTGCAAGCTTCCTAATCAGCTTTGGGTTTGGCGTAAACCTTATGTGGTCAACCCCTGCCTTCTCCACAAGGTTTGCAAGGTTCCTGATGCCCTTCCTTGTGTTGAACTCGTGGTTGAAGGTAACAAGCAGGGGGTTCATCCCAAAAACCTCCTTAATAAGGTAGGTCTGGAATGTGCTGTCCTTGCCCCCGCTCACAGGGACAATGCAGTCATAGTTCTTGCCGTCCTTGCTCCTGTACTTTTCAAGAATCTGCCTCAGCCTTTCTTTCCTTTCATCCCAGTTGATTTTCTCCTTTTCCTCCGCAACCCTGCAGCCGCTGCAAACCCCCTCCTCATCAAAGGTCATCTTTATTGCACTGGTCTCAGGGTAAACGCATCTAGTGCAGTACCGCATAAAAAAACACCAAAATAGAAAAGCTTGATAAGAAAAATAGCCCACATTAGCCTTTTATTCCTTGCCTTAACGCATTGAGCTTTGCACTAGGCACCAATTCCAATTTTATAAAATACACCTAAATTACATTATAAATCGTGGTCCAAATAGGTTGCCTCAGTGCTAAGCCTGACATCAACACCTGCCTTTTTCAAGGCAGCCTTTGCAATTATGGTGCTGTGCTCCACATACTGGAAAATGTTTGCTGCTGCAACGGCATCAGCATGGCCCTTTTCAATGCCGTCAACAAAATCCTGCATCCTGCCAACGCCGCCGCAGGCAATAACAGGGATTGAAACAGAGTCTGAAACCTGCCTTATCAGGTCAAGGTCATAGCCAAGCTTGCTCCCGTCCCTGTCAACTGAATTCAGGAAAATCTCGCCAGCCCCAAGGCTTTCAGCCTGCTTTGCCC
>JAFGDB010000102.1 GCA_016932355.1 Candidatus Iainarchaeum sp.
GCAGCTGCCTTGCAGCAATGCTTGCCGCCTTCTTTGAGCCAATCAGCGCATCAAAGCCGTTCTTGTCCTTTTCAAGGGCAACGATTGCTGAAAGGCTGTCCTTTTTCTTGAGGGAGCCAATGAGCACCCGAAGCCTTTGCACCATTTTCCTGCTTTGCTTGCCCCTCAGCTGTATTTTTGCCTCAAAGTAATCGCTCTTAAGGCGCATGCAGGCATCGCAAAGCCCTGGAAGCAGCACAGCCTTTGTCTTGCCTTCAACAAGGACTGGCACACTTTCAATAAAGCCCTTTGCTGTTACAGCCAATTCAACCTCTTTCTTGCCTTTGCCGCTAAAATCGCCTGCTTCGGGATTTTCCAAAACTTCGGCAGTTATTGACGCATCATTCAAATCGTTTGCCTTGGATTTCTTTTCAGCAATCTGCTTCAATGCCTCGCTTGTTAACGGCTGCCATTTCCCAAAAACCCTGATTTTTTGGCATTGCCTGCAGAACTGGAGTTCAATCCTTTCAGGCAAGATAAGGACAGGGGGCCCTTTGAGAAAGCAAGAGGAGCAAAGCCCCCTGATAAAACTGCCCTCTGTCTTTCCACAGCTTGGGCAGAACTGCCCTGAACCCAATCAAACCACCTTCAGGAACTGGTTCTTCTCCAGGCCGAGGTAAAAAACTGCATTGAGCACATACTGGTAGGTGCTGAAAATTGAAACCATTACCCTTGCAAAAACAAAAAGCGCAAACAAGGAAAGCTTTGCCCACATCTGCTCATTGGAGGAGGGCAGCGCAATAAGCAGCCCGAAAAAATAGCTTGCACCTGTTATCAAAAGGCTAATCAAAAATGCTTTTGAGACATTTACCTTATGCTTGAGCGATGTTTTTGCCGTTTCCTTGATTGACCGCACAAAGGAGAACCTTTCAAGACTGCTTATAGGGTAAACGAGGTAGAAAATTACAAAAAGCGCGAACACAAGCAGGAAGCCTGCAACTGCAGAAACTGAAAGTACAAAGTTGCTTTGAAGCAAAATTCCGACAGTTATAAGTATTGCGACAGGGGTCATTACTGCAAAGGTTATAATGAGGATTGCAAGAAGCGCGGGCAGTATTGTGCCAAAGCGCCGCATTACAACCCCAAATGCCCTTTTGAAAGAAACCTTTTCATTGTCGTAGTACTGCTTTACCATCACTGGATACATTGGGTTTATTACAAAAAAATCAACAAGGTTTACAAGCAGGCCGTAGAAGACAACAAGGAACAGGGGGCCGATTGCCTCCAGTGCTGTTACAAGCTCCTGCTCTGTAAGGGTCTGGTCAAGCTCAAACAGGCCTGACTGAATCATGAAATGCGGGATTAGGATAAATGTGGGCAGCAGGAAAAATGCAACAAGAACCTTTGGAATGAACAGCCTTGGGCTTTTTTGCAGCAGAAAAACGCTGTCAACAAGCACCCTTAGAAAAGTCATCCTCAACCACTTAACTGGATTTTCTTGCCCAAAGCAGGAACAAGCGCTTCTATGCCTGTTTCCTCCTTTATCTTCTGCCTGAATATGTCAATTACTTCCTTGTCGCCGTGAACCAGCAGAACCTTTTCAGGGTGCAGCTTTTTAATTGTCTGAATCATCTCCCGCTGGGAAGCATGCGCTGAAAAGTCAAACTTTTCAACCTTTGCGCTTACATCATATAACTTTCCGTCAATCTCTATTTTATTTGTTTCCATCAAGGTTCTGCCAGCTGTTCCCTCCACCTGGTAGCCTGTAAGAAGGACACTGCTTTTCCTGTCCTTGTGCAGCTTCTTCAAATAGTTGAGTATTGGGCCGCCTGTAAGCATTCCTGCAGTGGTGACTATGACCCCTGGCTTTTTCAGGGCCTTTGCCCGCATGCCGTTATTTTTGACCCAGGTTGCGCTTTTAAGGGCTTTCTCAAGGAATTTTGGGTTCTTCAAGTATTCAGGAAAGTGCATTGTTGCACTTGCAACCCTCTGGCCCATTCCATCCAAATACACTGGGGCATTTATCTTGTGCTCAAAAAGCACATCGATTATTTCCTGGCTTCTTCCAACTGCAAACGCTGGAATCAGGGCCCAGCCCCCCTTGTCAATGGTGCTTTGCACCTCTTCAACAAAGAGCTTTTCGCACTCCTTTCTCTCAGGGTGGTTCCTGTCGCCATAGGTTGACTCTATTGCAAGGTAATCCACTTTGCCAACATTAAGGTCTGCCCCCTTGAAAAGCCTTGTTTCCTCAACCTTGTAGTCTCCTGTGTAAAGGAAGCTCTTGTCGCCAATCCCAATTTTGACCATTGCGCTTCCAAGAATGTGGCCTGCATCATAAAACTGCATTGTTGTGCCAGGGGCAATGTCAACATTCCTGTTGTAAACAACAGGGAATGTGTAGTGCTCTGTTTTCTCTATCTCCTCCTTTGAGAAAGGGATGTCCTCGCTCTCCAGGCCTGCAATGTGCAGCGAATCAAACCACAGTATTTTGCACAGCTGGAGTGTAGGCGGCGTCATGTATGTCAAGAAACGGCTTTCAACAAAAAGGTTTGGAAGCGCGCCGCTGTGGTCAAGGTGGGCATGGCTTATAACAACAGCATCCATGTTTGTTTTGAGGGGCTCTGGGTAAAGCGTGTCATTGGGGAGGAGCTTTATGCCTCTCTCAAGCAGGATCTTTTTGCCTGTGTCAAGCAGAAAGCTGCTTCTGCCAACTTCATTGCAGCCGCCCAATGCAGTAAACGAAATAGAATCCATTTTGAATCAATAGCCTTTACTTAACCACTATGGCTTTTGCAGGGCAGCTTGCCTCACAGGCCCTGCATTGGATGCAATCATCAGGCCTTTTTACAACACTTTTCCCTTTCTCCATTTCAAACACGTTCACCGGGCAGACATCAATGCATGTTCCGCACCCTGTGCACTTTGCCTTGTCAACATATGGTCTTTCAGCCATAATCAATCACCTCTCCTTTTTGCATTCAACAGCTAATTCCTTAAATTTTAATTTTTGCATTTAAAATTTAAAACCTTGAACTTCACTTTTTGCCCTTGACAGCATTGTTCATTTCCCCAATTAAAGCATCAACCTGCTCTTCACTCATTCCATGCACTTTTGCGCCCTCCTCCACTGTTTCAAATGCAGCAACATGGCAGCCAACGCAGTGCAGGCCGTGCTCAAGCATTACAGGCAGGGCATCGGGAAAATCTTTAACAATCTCACCCAATGTCGTGCTTCTCTCAATTTTTTTGCCCGTTTTTTTCACCATCCAAACCCAAATCCCAATTTTCCAAAATTTCCAATTAAGGGCCTTTTTACAAAATCAAGCCCAGTAAACCTTTTTAAATGCCCCTGACTGCCACCTCTTCAAAAAACGGCTTCAGGGCAGCTGAAAACTGCAGCAATTCCCCTTTGGTGTATGTTTTGCTGCCCTGCAGGCTGCTATCCAGCAGTGGAACATCTGGATTGAACTGCTGGAGGAAAAACCTTTTGCTTCCATTAAGCCATTTTCCAACTGCAACAATGTCATCCTTTGAATGCAGTGAAGGTATTGCTGTCATCCTGAACTCGTACTCAATTCCGCTTTTCCTGATAATGCCAATGCTTTCATCAATCTTGGTCAAATCAACGTTAACGCCTGCGGCCTTTGCATAATTCTCCCTTGAGGCCTTGATGTCCATTGCAATGTAGTCAACCGCGCTTTCCTCAACCAGCCTTTTCAAAACTTTGGGGAAGGAACCGTTTGAATCAACCTTTACAAGAAGGCCCTTTTCCTTAACCTTTTTGCAGAATTCAGCAGTGGAGGGGTGCATTAGGGGCTCTCCCCCTGTAATGCAGATTCCGTCCAAAAAACCTTTCCTCTCATCAAGAAAATCAAAAACCTCTTTCTCGGTTATTGAAATTCCTGTATCCTTTTCAAGCACAAGCTGGGCATTGTAGCAGAACGGGCAGCGGAAATTGCATTTTGGCAGGAAAAGAGTGCAGGCCACTTTTCCCGGAAAATCAATCAGGGTTGTCTTCTGGATTCCCTTAAAAACAAGCAATTGGAAACACCTGCGAAAAGGGATTCACTCTTTTTCAAGGGCCTTTTGCGCTGAAAAGGCTTTCCTCTCATTGAACTCTTCCTGCTTTCCTGCATTCCAGCTCTGCACTGGCCTGAGATAGCCTACTACCCTGCTGTAAACCTCACAGGGCGCGTTGCATTTGGACATCTTTTTCTGCCTCCTTTTTTGCTTCCCTTACTTCAACAGGGCATGCATTGTGCTTGCCCTTGACATAGCCATGGATTGGGCACACGCTGAAGGTTGGGGTTATGGTGTAATAAGGCATCTTGAAGCCATAGCCTATCTTCTTGACAAGCCTGCCGCATGCCTCGCCTGACTCCATTGCCTCGCCCAAAAATCCGTGGAATACTGTTCCACCTGTATACTTGCACTGCAGCTCATCCTGGTGCCTTAATGCATCAAATATGTCGTCTGTAAAGCCGACCGGCAGCTGGGTGCTGTTGGTGTAATATGGTTCAGCCTTGCCTGAGGCCTTTATTTCAGGGTAGTTTCTCCTGTCAATCCTTGCAAGCCTGTAACTTGTTCCCTCTGCTGGAGTTGCCTCAAGGTTGAATATGTGGCCTGTTTCCTCCTGGAATTCCATCAGCCTTTTCCTGAAAAAGTCAAGGGCCTTTAATGCAAACTCCCTCCCCTGCTTGTCTGCAATGCTTGCCTCCAGGAAGTTTTCACAGCACTCGTCCATTCCAATAAGGCCGATTGTTGAAAAGTGGTAATCCAATGTTCCAAGATATCTCTTGCTCCAGGGAAGCAGGCCCTGAGCCATGTTCTTGTTAACCTCTTTCCTCTTTATTTCAAGGCTTTCCTTTGCAAGGTAAAGCAGGTTGTCAAGCCTTTCAAAGAAGTCATTTTCATCTCTAGACAAGAAGCCAAGCTTTGGCATGTTAACCGTTACCACGCCAATGCTTCCTGTTTTCTCCCCAGAGCCAAACAGGCCACCTGTCTTCTGCTTAAGCTCACGCAAATCAAGCTGCAGGCGGCAGCACATTGAGCGGACATCGCTTGGCTTCAGGGAGCTGTTTATAAAATTCTGGAAGTAGGGAATTCCATACTTTGCAGTCATTTCAAACAGGGATTGCGCGTTCTCGCTGTCCCAGTCAAAGTCATTTGTAATATTGTATGTTGGTATCGGGAAGGTAAAAACGCGGCCGCTCATGTCACCTGCATTCATTACCTCAATAAATGCCCTGTTAATCATGTCCATCTCGTCCTGGTAATCAGAGTAGGTTTCATCAGCCAGCATTTCCCCCCCATAGAGGACAGGCATGTCCTTCATGTCATCAGGAATGACCCAGTCAAAGGTAATGTTTGTGAAGGGAACCTGGTTGCCCCACCTCGAAGTTGCATTTGTTGCAAAAACAAACTCCTGTATTGACTGCTTTACCTTTCCGTAATCAAGGCCGTCCTTTGCAATCAGTGGAGCAAGGTAAGTGTCAAAGCTGTTGAATGCCTGCGCGCCTGCCCACTCGTTCTGCAGCGTTCCCATAAAATTCACTATCTGGCCCAGGGCAGCATTGAAATGCTTTGCAGGCCTGGCTGCAATCCGCCCGGTAACGCCGCCAAAGCCAAGCTCAAGCAGCTGCTGCAGTGACCAGCCTGCACAGTAGCCTGAAAACGTGCCATTGCCCAAATCATGTATGTGGAAGTCCGCGCTCCTGTGCGCGTTTGCTATCTCCTCAGGGTAAATGTTTTTCAGGGCGTACTCTGCGATCACTGCCCCGCTTATATGCGCCTGCAGCCCTGAAAGGCTGTAGGAGGCATTGCTGTTTTCTGAAACGCGCCAGTCAACTACCTGCACGTAATCGTCAATTATCCTGTTTACCTTGTTCAGGAAAGCGGCAGTGTCCCTAATCTGGGCCCTCTGCTGCCTGTAAAGTATGTAGGCCTTTGCTGTTTTTGCATGGCCGGCCTCAATAAGCTGCTTTTCAATTGTGTCCTGCACTTCCTCAACGCTTGGCGCCTTTGTCCCAAACTTCTTTTTTAGGGCGTGGACAACCCTGTCGGTTAAATCTGAGGCAACCTGCCTGTTTGTTCCGCCAACAGCCTTTGCTGCTGAGAAAATCGCGTCCTCTATCCTGTTCCTGTCAAAGGGAACAAGGCTGCCGTCCCTTTTCCTGACATTCTCCAAAAAGCGCTTTACCATCCCAACCATATCCCTTTAATCCTAATAAAGTTTTAAAAATTTGTTTGAATTATAAACCTGATTTCAAACAATAACTCTTAAGTTCTTTATAAATGTTAGGCATGGCAAGCTTTATATTCAGCAAGCAAATTCTTTTCCAAAATAAAATTAGCTTTCTGAACTAAAACTGGCATTTGTTCACCAGGAGGTTCAATTTTTTAATTCAGCCAAGCCTGCCTGATTTGAATTTCTTCAGCAAGAATTTTCCCAAACAGTAGCCCTAGGAAAAGCCCGCGAAAAACAGCCGCAAAACCTACTTACGAAAGAAAAGCCTGCACCTGCAGAAGCCGTCCTTTTCAACTTCATCCTTGTGGAAGGCGCAAGGGCAGACTATTTTTGCATCCTCTTTTTTGTTTCCAGTTACAACGCGGCAGGGGCAGTATCTTTTACCCTTCTCCCTCTGGTTCCTTGCAAGGCTCTTCATAAGCACTGCCACGATCTGGCCGTCAGAATTCAGCGCAAAGCCCTCTTTTTCTGCATGATCTGCACTCTCAGCCAAAATCTGCTCTTCAAGCTCGTCCAAGAAAAAAGCACCCCTTAAAGCTTTAAAGCGGCCCTGATTGCCATTTCATCAAAGCCGACAATTATTTTTCCGTCAATGTCAATCACTGGAACGCCTGTCTGGCCTGACTTCCCCATCATTTCCTGCAGCCTTTCAGGGCTGCTTGAAACATCAACGTGCTCAAACCCAACACTGTTCTGCCTGAAGAAATCCTCAGCCATTGTGCAGAAGGGGCATGTTGGGGTTGAGTAAACAATCACCTTAGACATAAAAACACCACCTCACCCAGTTAATAAAAATTGCTTTCACCTTAACAAAAATCCTTTAACCGGCAACTGCAAGCCCTCTTGGCCAATAAAAATTGCTTTCACCAGAATAAAAAACTACTTAGCTATCAACTAAAACCCCTTTTACTTAATAAAAATTGCTTTCAGAATAAACTGCTTTTAACTAGCAGCTGCCGCTGCTGCTTGCGCCTGTTCCGCCGCCAAACCCGCTTGAAGCCACTGCAGTTGAAAGCGCTTGGCTGCACTCTTCAGGCGCAACATTGAAAGCGCTGCAGACTGCCTGCTTCACTGCCTCAGGAGACCTGTCAACAGAAACTTCAGCCCCATTTATAATCAAAGTAGGGGAGCCGCCAACGCCGTACATCTCATTTTCTGCAGTGTGCACAGGGTAAATAGGGTATACGCCGCTTAGCCAGCTGCTTGAATCATTGTATAAGCCCATTATGCCAAACTCCTGGTCTGCTGCAGCTGTACAGCTGTCAAGCATTGCCTGGTCAACGCCTGCGCTTTCAAGGCAGGCAGCCGAATCGCCGCTTTGGGCAAAGCAGCCCAAATAATCAATAAAGAGCTCGTTCTGCTCCTTTTGGATGCAGTACTGCCTTGTGTTCTCCTCTATTTCCGGCAAATTATGCATTATGTAGTCACAAAATTTGATGCTTATTTCGGCCTTGCCCTGGAGCAGTTCCATTACAGGCAGGATTGCCTTCTCCATCTGCAGGCCATAAGGGCAATAGCTCATTACAAACAGCTCTACTACAGGCTTGTCGCTCTTTGGTATATTTGACCCGTTTTCCTCCGGCTCACCTGTATCAAGAGGCTCGTCCAGCGAGAGAATCTGGCCTGAAAGGCTCTTTCCGCTCTTTGTAACGTAAGCGCTCATTGCGCCGAGCACTTCACCACCAGCGCTGACATCAAAGTCAACTATGTAAAATTCGTCATCAAAGGGTTCAAGGGAAACAACGCTTGCCTCAGCCCCCTGCGGCCCGTAAATGTTCTCATTCAAGTAATTCTGCACCTTGAGCTTAAGGTCATCAGCATCAGGGCCTGCAGCGGGCAATCCGGCCAGGCAGCTTGCGCCATTTGGCACTGCAAAATGCCCAATTAAGCCGCCGGCAACAAGGCCGGCAACCAAAACAGCCAAAACCCTAAGGCCAAAGCCTTTAAAAAAAGGTGAAAGATTGGCCTTTTCTTTCTGCACAGGGTTGATTTTGCCTGCTTCATTGGCCTCATCCTTTGGCTGGCCTTCAGTCTCAATCATTGTAAATTAATTAGACCAGCAAAACAATTAAAAAGGTTGTTTTATCTTTAGCGCAATTCGCTGCTTCACAAAAATCAGGTCCTTCTCTGAATCAATTTCCCTAAAGCCCTTGAACAATCCCCTTGCTTTTCCAAAATTTGCAGCGCGCTTGAAGAAGGAGACCGCAATTGCGGCATTCTCCTTTGAAACACGGCCAATTTCAGGCTTGGCCTGCTCAATGTTTGAATGGTGCAAGGCAGTAATGCTTATTACAGAGTCAAAGCTTGCATTCTTGAAGGGCAGTTGCTCTGCCCTGCCAACAACCTTCATTCCTGGGAATTGCCTGAGCATTTCAATTGCAGGGTCTAATGCAATGCACTCAGCATTCCCCTGGAATTGCACTGTCGCAAGGCCAGTTCCAGCCCCAATGTCAAGAAGAAGGCCCCTGAAGTCAGCGTGCTTTTTTATCAGGGCAGCCTTTGCAAGCTGTTCCTCTGAATGAAGCATGTTGTAGCCAGCGCTTATTTCATTGTAGTAGCCCATAATGATTAGATTGCACAAAAAGGAATTTAAACAAAAACCTGTGAAATAAGGCTTCCTACGTAATAGGTTACTGCAACAACAACAAAGGCTATTGCAATGTGCTCCGCAATAACTGATTTTGGGCTTTTATGCTCCTTCCTTGCAATGAAAAAGCTCAGCACGCTTAAAAGCAGCAGGCCCCATGCCACGCTTGCAACAATTGCCGCTGAAAGCTCAAGCAAGAGCACCGGCACAAGGAATGTAAGCGCAAAGAAGAATTTTGAAAGGAATGTTGCAATTGTAGACTGCCATACCTCTTTTGAAGAATGCGTTTCCTCGCTCTCCTCGCTTACATGTATGCCAAGCGAATCTGAAAAGGCATCAGCAATTGCAATTGTAAGTATTCCGCCAATTACAACAGCCTGGGAATGGGTTCCTGCATTCAGGCCAACTATAAGGCCGAGTGTTGTTATTATGCCTGAAGTCAGGCCAAAGCTGAACCCAATTTTGAAAGAACGGCGCATAGCAATATTAGATATAGGAATTATAAATAGTTTTCCTCAGGGTTCTGAAAATGCGTTCAAGCCAGCAGGGGGAATCCACATATTTAAATATATGTTGGTCTCTACATATTAGCAACTTTTTCCAGGTTTTAACATGAAATCAGCACCTGTAATCCAGGCTAAAAATGTTTCAAAAATATACCAGATGGGCCTGGTGCAGGTAAAGGCTTTGGACGGCGTTGACCTCAGCATAAACCAGGGCGAATTTGTTGCAATCATGGGGCCAAGCGGCTCTGGAAAGACAACCCTTCTGGATGTTGTAAGCGCGCTTTTGAGGCCGACAAAGGGCGAGGTTTACATAAACGGCAGCCCGATAAGCAAAATGGATGACAACGAGCTGGCAAAGGTCAGGGGAAACACAATCGGCTTCATTTTCCAGACCTTTAACCTGATTTCAAGGATGAATGCCCTGGAAAATGTAATGCTGCCGCTTTGGTTTGCGGGAAAAAGCCCGGCAGAGAGAAGGGGCATAGCAGAGAAAATACTTAGAGACGTAGGGCTTGCTGAGAGAATGACCCACAAGCCAAGCGAGCTAAGCGGAGGCCAGAGGCAAAGGGTTGCAATTGCAAGGGCGCTTGCAGTAAACCCTGATGTGGTTGTTGCAGACGAGCCAACAGGGAACCTTGACAGCGCAAGCGGTGAGCAGATTCTCCAGATAATAAAAGAGCTGCATGAAGGGAAAGGCAAAACAGTTGTAATGGTAACCCATGAAAGGGACATTGCCCTAAGGGCCGAAAAGATATTGTATTTGAAGGACGGAAAAATTATAGGGACTGAAGATACAGGAAAAACAAAGGGGAGGGCAAAAAAATGAAATGCAAAATATTTGCAATAATGCTGTTGCTGGTTTTCCTCGCGGTTAACGCAGCAGCAGGAGACCTTTACATCAACACAGTAAGCTATGAGCCTGCACCGGTTTCGCCGGGAAGCACAATATCAGTTTGGGCATATGTGTACAATGATTCGCCGTACGAAGCAGAGGATGCAAGGATAAAGATAGAAATGAGCTATCCTTTTTCCCTGCAGCCTGGCCAGACAGCTGAAAGGCAAATTGGAAAAATAGCCGAATACAAAACAGTTGCCATAGAGTACAAAGTTCTTGTTGATACAAAGGTTTCAGATGGAAAATACAACATACCCTTCAACTTTGGGGAGAGGGGCTTCTTCAAGAGCAAGGACCTTCTTGTCCAGGTGATGAGCAGGACCCCAAAACTGGAGGTAATAGAAACAGACATAACAGAAATAACGCCAGGGAAGATAACGCCTGTAAACATGACTATCAAGAACATTGGCGGAAGCATTGCAAAGAACATAGTGGTAAAGGCAACAGAGGACAGGACAGTAACCTCAACAGGCATAGTTGTTGAAAGGGAAATAATCTCACTGGGCGGAGGCTCCAAGTACATTGAATACCTTGAGCCAGATGAGGAGACAGTAGTTGAGCTTCAGCTTGGCGTGAACGAGGCAGCAGAGCTGAAAAACTATTCAGTGCCGATAACAATGGAGTACTATGACGTAAATGGCACGGCAAGAACAAACACAGCAAACCTTGGCTTGAAGGTTACAGCAGACCCGGATGTTGACGCTGTTGTGGACAGTGTAAGGCCGTTTGCATTCCCAGGGATGGAGGCAGAGCTGACAGTTGACCTTTTCAATATCGGCCTGGCAGATGCAAAGTACGTTGTTGTTGAGCTTGAAGGCCAGAATGTTGAAATCAGGGAGCCAAGGCAGTTCATTGGAACACTGGAGGCAGACGACTTTGACTCCTTCAACACCGACATAGTGGTTTCTCCAACAGCCCAGCCTGGGGAAACGCCAATCACCTTAAGGGTAATATACAAGGACGGCAAGCTGGAAGAAAAAGTCATAACAAAGCAACTTTCAATCAATGTGCTGAATGCAGCAGAGCTGCAGGCAGTTGCAGGCGGAGGCTTCGGCCTTGTAATAATAGACCTGATAAGCCTTGTGCTGCAATTGGTTGGACTGTTCGTAGTGGCAAAGTTCATTTACAGGAAATACAAGAAATTCAAGGAAAAGAAGTAGGCGAAAGCTGAATTCTTTCCCTGCAATTTCCTTTAAGGTGGTTGATTGATAGATGAGGAACTGGTGTCTGTAGCCTACAGGAACCTCAAAATGCACAAAATGAGGAGCCTGCTAACCCTGCTTGGCATAGTTATCGGCATTGGGGCAATAGTTGCCCTGGTTAGCATTGGCGAAGGCTTAAACCAGGCCATAACAGAGCAGTTTGAAATGCTTGGCCTTGACACGCTGTTTGTTGAGCCAGGCTCTGGCGCAGGCTTTTCCACAGCGGTTTCAAGAACGCTCAAGGATTCCGACATAAGGCTTATTGAGGGCATTCCAGGTGTGGAGGCAGCAATGGGCTTTTATGAGACAGCTGCAATTGCAGAATTCCGGGACAAGAAGGCCTCTGTCCTGATACTTGGCTTTGACCCTAACAAAAGGGAATACCTTGAAAAGGCAGGCTACCTTATTCTTTCAAAGGGAAGAAATCTTGAGTCAACAGACAAGTACTCAATACTTATACCAGAGGGCTTTTCAGAGGACGGCTTTATTGAGGAAACACTCAAAATAAAAGACAGCCTTGCCATAAACGAGCAGAAATTCCAGATTGTCGGCATAACAGAGGACCTGAGCTCGCTTATGGGAGGCGGCTTGGTAAGCAACTTTATTTTCATGCCAAAGGAGACAGTGCAGGACTTTTTTGGCGAGGAAGACCCTGTTGAAATAGCAGTGCAGGTAACAGACAGGACACTTGTGGACGAGGTTTCTGAAAAGATTGAAAGAAGGCTCAAGCAGGCCCATGGCGAGGAAGACTTTTACATTATGACAACTGAAAACATTATGGAGGCAGCAGGCGTAGTGATAGGCCTTGTCCAGGTTGTGCTTGTAGGGCTTGCTGCAATTTCACTTCTTGTTGGCGGCATTGGCATAATGAACACAATGCTCATGTCAGTGCTTGAGAGGACAAGGGAAATCGGCGTAATGAAGGCTGTTGGCGCAACCAACAGCAGGGTTCTGTCAATTTTCCTGATGGAAGCAGGGCTAATTGGAGCAATTGGCGGAGTTATTGGCTCAGCTTTTGGCCTGCTTATTGCTGCAGGCGTTTCAGTTGTTGCAACAGCTGTTGGCTTTCCCCTGCCTTTCGGGATAAACCCAATTGTGCTGGCTGGGGCAACTGCCTTTGCAATGCTTGTCGGCATGGTTGCAGGTTATGTGCCTGCAAGAAGGGCCGCAATGCTTGAGCCTGTTGAGGCACTGAGGCATGGGAGTTGATGGCAATGGCTTTGGTTGAAGCAAGAGGGAAAGGGGCTGGAGTAAGATGGCTTTAATTGACTTTGAATTGTTCCAGGTTGCTTTCAAGAACCTGAAGGCAAGGCAGCTTCGCTCATTCCTTACAATTCTGGGCATAATAATTGGGATTGCGGCAATTGTTGCCCTTATTGCAATCGGCCAGGGCCTGAACCAGTCTGTTACAGAGCAGTTTGAATCGCTTGGAACAAGGACTCTGATGGTTATGCCTGGAGGCGGCTTTGTTGAAAGCGTGCTTGCAAAGCTGCAGGAGGAAGACCCTGAAACCATTGAAAAGGTAAAGGGCGTTGACTTTGCTGTTGAAATATACGTTGCCTCAAAGCAGGTTGAATTCAAGGGAGAGAAAAAAACCGTTCTTGTGATAGGAATCGACCCTGAGAAGACCAACCAGCTTGGCGTTGTTGGGATGGCTGAAATTGAGGAGGGAAGAATGCTTTCAAAGCATGACACCACAGATGTGGTTGTTGGAGCAAACTTTGGCGAAAAAATACTGAAGGAGGAACTGCACCTTAAGGAGAACCTTGAGATGGAGGGAACAAAGCTCAGGGTGGTTGGGATAATTAAGGAGGCAAAGCACAGCTTTGGCGCAATCTTCAACACAGCAGTAATAATGAACTCTGATGAGCTGAAAAGGATTTCAGCAGAGGAGATGACCCCATTCAGGATAATTGTCCAGGTTTTGCCAGGCGAAGACATTGATGAGGTAAAGGAAAGGATAATTGACAGGCTTGAAGACAAGCACGGCAAGAAGGACTTCCAGGTTATGGCAACGGACCAGGTTGCAGACATTGCAGGAAGCGTTCTCGGCCTTATACAGCTTGTGCTTGTAGGCATTGCTGCAATTTCACTGCTTGTTGGCGGCATTGGCATAATGAACACAATGCTCATGTCTGTAATGGAGAGGACAAGGGAAATAGGAGTAATGAAGGCAATCGGCGCAACCACAACCAAGATAATAAGCATATTTGTTGTTGAAGCAGGAATGATCGGGCTTGCAGGCGGCTTTATAGGCCTTCTCCTGGGGGCAGGAATTGCAGGACTTGTTTCAATCGTGGCTCAAATTGCAGGGCTCGGCCTTGCAACAGCTGTAACACCAGAGCTTATTGCAGGGGCATTGGCATTCAGCATGCTTGTCGGAATGGTTTTCGGGGTTTACCCTGCAATGAGGGCAGCCTCAGTTGACCCAGTGGAGGCGCTGAGGTATGAGTAAGGATGTGGCAGGGGATATGGGCATGGAGAACATTGAATCGAGCATCCCAAGATGCGAAGATGACATAAATTGCAGCCGGACAGTCAATTCAGCCCAAGCTGAATTGGCTCAAATTGCAGCCGGACAGTCAATTCAGCCCAAGCTGAATTGGCTCAAATTGCAGCCGGA
>JAFGDB010000103.1 GCA_016932355.1 Candidatus Iainarchaeum sp.
AGAGGGAATAAGGGAGCTAAGCAGGGTTTCTGACACTGTTATTGTAATAGACAACAACAGGCTGACAGAGCTCGTGCCAAACCTTCCAATACAGGATGCGTTCAAAGTAGCAGATGAGGTAATAGCTGCAGCAGTCAGCGGAATAACAGAAACCATAATGCAGCCTAGCCTGATCAACCTTGACTTTGCAGATGTCAGGGCAATAATGTCAAACAGGGGCCTCAGCCTTATTGCAGTTGGCGAAAGCAAAACTGTGAACAAGGTTGATGAGGTTGTTGAGGACACCTTGCACAATGTCCTGCTTGATGTTGACATAAGCGGGGCAAAGGGCGCACTCATTCACATAACAGGAGGCCCGGAACTCACTTTGGGCGAAGCAAACAGGATTGGGGAAAGGCTCACAGAAAGAATTGACCCAAAGGCAACTGTCATCTGGGGCGCAAGAATAGACCCAAGCTGCTCAAACAAGGTTGAGGTAATAGCAGTATTCACAGGGGTTTACTCGCCATACATCACAGGCAGCAGCAGGGAAGATTCATGCACTGAATATGAGAAGGGAAAAAGCACAAACAAGCTTGGGCTGCTGTCCGTTTAAAAGCAGCCTTTTTTCCTTTTTTTCAAAAAGCAGCATTAGTCAACGGCAAGCTCTGATTCCTCTTTCCTTATAAGCTCTTCAACTGCAAGCCTTGCCATCAGGAAAGCAATTGTGCTTTCCGCACCCTGGTTGAAATTAGGGGCTTCCTTTGTCAGGCCGTCAAAGCAGGCAGACATAGTGCTGTCAAACAAAGGCTCTTTCAGCGTGTTCTTGCCCAAAAACCACTGAAAGGAAACAAGCGCATCCTCGGCATAAATTCTTTTGCCTGTTGAATTGAAGGCCGCAAGCGCTGCCTCAGCCATGCAGCCTGCTTCAATTGGCTGCTGGTCAAACAAGGCCTTTTCCCCCTGACTTGGTAACCAGCCGTCCTGCCCAACCGGAACAAACATGCCTGAATCAAAGGTTTTCCCTTTGAGGAATGCGTAGCTTTTCTCCGCTGCTTCCAGAAAGCGCTTTTCGCCAGTGCTTTCAAACGCAAGGAAAAGGGCTTGCGGCATCCTTGCATTGCAGTAAGTGAGGATGTCCTCAAACCAAGCCCAGCCAGGGGAGCTGTTTTCTTCAAGCAACGAAACAAGCTTCATGCCAAGCCGGCTTGCCTTTTCAACCAGGTCCTGCTGCTCCGGCCTTGCCTTGCTGTAAAAGTGAACCCCCATCAAAGCAAAGGCAATAGGCCTTGGGTCATTAAGCAGCGCAATATGGGGCATTGCCTCGTCAATTATTTTTTTGGCAACAGCCTTAATGTTTTCATTCAGGCTGCTGCTGAGGGCAAAGCCACAGGCCCAGAGCACCCTGCCAAAGCAGTCCCAGCTTCCCTGTTCATCCAAAAAACGCCTGTCAAAGGAAACATGGTTGTGGAATGTGCCATCCTCCTTCTGGCAGTAGTGTATAAACGCAAGGTATCTTATGGCAAGCTCTTCAATCTGGGCCTTTGGGAAAAAGCCCTTCAGCCATAGCACTGCAACCAAAGCGCGCGCATTGTCATCAGTTGTGTAGCCTGTTTTGAAGCAGGGAACGCTGTGCGTGCTGTGCTGCAGCATGCCAGTGCCATCAGTCATTCTATTGAAGTAGCCAAGGTCAATTGCAGGCAATTCCTCTTGCTCAAAAACTTTAGACATAGCGCATCAGATAAAGAATTGGTGTTTAATTATTTTAAACCCTTTCCTGTTTCAGGGTTTTTTAGTATTGCCTGAGAGCAGGACATCAATCTCCTTTTGTATTTTCCTTATTTCCTTCTCAAGATTGCCAATCTCATCAAGGCTTGGCTGCTTGGACAAAATCGCCTTTACCTGCAGTACATCCCTCTGCAGTATCTTGATTTCCTTTTCAGCCTTCCTGTTGACATAGTAATCGCGCTCAGCCTTCTGCCTGTCAACTTCAGCTGCCCTGTTCTGGCTCATCAGAATTATCGGGGCCTGGATTGCCGCAAGGCAGCTTAGAACAAGGTTCAGCAGGATGAATGGGTAAGGGTCCCAGACATGAGTTAAAACCATGTAGGTGTTTACTGCCATCCAAAAAAGCAGGAAAACAAAAAATCCGATTATGAAGGCCCAGCTACCTGCCTTTTCAGCAAGCCCGTCAGCAAGCTTTTGCCCAAATGTTCTCCTATGGTAGCGCCTTGGAAGCACGAGATGCATCAAATTGTTTTTTTCACTTTTCTTCGGCATTTCATTTAAAATAAGGGCTAGGTGGTATTTAAATTTTTTTAAGAGCATAAAAAGCCAACAAAACGTTTTTATTCCACCTAACTGTTGTTATTAGCATGGCCGTTGAATTGCTGCCGCTGCTTCCAATCGGCATAATAATAATCCTTGCAATTGTGCTAAGCATAATTGTGAAAAAGCTTGGGCAAAACCCAGTCCTTGGGTATATTATAGCCGGGTTTGTGCTCGGGCCAGTGGCGCTTGGCTTCCTGCACCCAACTGAACCGCTGATTCAGGGCTTTGGGGAAATGGGCCTTTTCATATTGCTTTTCTACCTTGGCCTTGAGCTAAGCCTCAAGGACTTTCTTGCAGCAGGGCAGGCTGCGCTCGGCCTTGGCCTGGTTGACATGGTGCTTTCAGCAGGCTTCGGCTTCCTGTTGATGTATTTACTAGGCTACAGCTTCCTGTTTGCAGTAATCGTTGGAATGATGCTGTTCTGCACATCAACAGCCGTTGTTGCAAAGTTTGCAATCGATTCAGGGAAACTGCATGACCCCTCAACACAGCTGGCAATATCAGTGCTTATACTGCAGGATTTTCTTGGCATACTGCTTCTTGTTTTTGCAACATCAATGTCGGCAGAGGGCGGAAGTGCAATAGGCCTTGCAATGACAGCATTGGTGTTTGCAGTTGCAGCCTTCTTTGCAGTGCACTACCTGTCAAGGCTTGTTGACAAATGGCTTAGCGAAAACGGTTTTGGGCACACAGAGATGACACTTTATGCATTGGGCGTTGGCCTGATTGTTGCAATGCTTGGCTCTTTTTTGGGGCTGTCAACTGCATTGGGGGCATACTTTGCAGGGTTTGCGCTGGCTGAAACCAAAAGCGGTTCAAAAATAAAGCTTGATGTTGAGTTTTTGCGAGACTTCTTCCTTGTATTCTTCTTCGTTGCATTTGGAACAAGCATATTCTTTGACCACCTGACAGAAACAATAATTATCCCGCCTATTGAAACCCTTTTGTTCTTCCTCGGCATTTCAGTAGTGCTTGGAATCGGCGCACTGATTGCACACAGCCTTTCAACCTCAATTGTAGGCCCAGTATTTGGCTTGGCAAGGAAGGATTCAAGCAACACAGCAATACTGCTTCTTCCCCTGGGGGAATTTGTTGTAATCCTCGCAACGGCGGCAGCAGTGGTCTTGCCAAGCGGTGAAAATACAGTCATTGCAACGATTGCATTCATGCTCATTGCAGTAACAATAATAATGTTCCAGCCCATTTACAATAACATATCACTGCACCAGCGTATAGTGCAAAGGCTGCCAATGCCATTCAAGCTAAAGCAGCCAACCAAGACAAAAATTGTGGAGCATACGACACACAGCATTGAGCTCCTGAAAAAGATTGCCCTGAACTCGTTTGTAGTTCTGTGCTTTGCAACCCTGACAGTTATGTTCTACCAGGAGCTGCCTGTGTTTGGCGTTCCAATACCTTACGGCAGGCAGGCCACAGCGGTTGCAGTCTTCCTGTTCTTTGCAATTGTTCCCGCAATAAGAGCACTCACAGCATTGAAAGAACTTGTTTTCGGCGCAAGCTGAAAAATTTTGAATTTCACCTGAAGAGAAAAAGAGGGCCCTTTAAGAGCCCAAAAAAAAGGCTGTCACTTACTGCTTAAAAAAATTATTTCTTCTTTTTTTTCTTCTTTGCCATTAAAAAAAAACCCTCCTTCCTTTAGGCAAAGGGCACACTCTTGCTAGAATCAGTTAACCCGCCACAGCAAAATTCGCCATGCCTCAGCTATGAATACGCTTAACTAGTATTTAAACCTATCAAAAGGGCTTCAGCCACCGGTGGCAGGCCAGGCAATACTACTTCCGCACATGCACTGTTTGCGTTGGAAAGGCAAACTCAATTTTGGCCTTTTCAAATTCCCGCTTTATCTTAAGGCCAACGTCGTTCTTTGTTTTCATGAATGCTGCCCAGTCATTTGAGTTTGTGAAAAAGAGCACAAGAATCTTTAAGCTGAAGTCGCCAAACTCTTCAAACTGGACAAGCGGGTCTGGGGCGCACTCCGGGTGGGATGCTATGGCATCAAGGATTATCTTCTTTGCCTTCTCAAGCTTTGCAACGCTTGTGCCATAGGTTAAGCCAAGATGCCATACGCACTTCCTTTGCGGGGCAGTTGAAACATTTGTTATAATGCTGTTTGCAACCTTGCTGTTTGGAAGTGTAACAAGCCTTTTCTCAAGGTTCCTGACTCTTGTGTGCCTCAAGCCAACTTCTTCCACGCCTCCAACAATGCCTTCAACCTCAATGAAATCCCCGACAACAAAGGGCTTGCTTGTGAAAATTGAAAAGCCGCCAAACATGTCTGCAATTGTTTCCTGCGCAGCAAAGGCAAACGCAAGCCCACCAATCCCCAACCCAGCGAGAACAGCCGTAACATCATAGCCAAAGCCGCTTACAATAACAATAAACGCAAGGAAAGCAACAATCACCTTGCTTATTTTGCTTATTAGGGGCAGAAGCTGGTCGTCCATCTTGTTGCCAGTTTTTGCAATAACAGGCTCAAGAAAAACAGTTATGAAAGCGTCAACGCTCTTGACAGCAATCCAGGCAATCACCAGAACGCCGATAACGTTCAGCGTGTTCTGGAAAACCAAAGCGCTTGCCTCAGTGAATGAAAGGAAGTTTGCCCCAAAAGCCATGCCAATTATAAGGGCAACCATCCAAAGGGGCTGCTCAATGATGTCAATGGCAAAATCGTCAATGCCAGTCCTTGTTTTCTTTGCGATGGAACGCAGCCTTCCCTTGACAATGTAAGAGAGGATTTTTGCAGCAAGAATCACAACCCCGACCGTGGCCAAAAAAAGAAGGAACTGCAAAAGAGTGTTGCCAAAATAGGTTTGGGTTGTAAGCATTTCAATTAATCCAGCCATAGGGCATTCTTATGGGGGGAAAAGTTTTAAAAGAAATTTTTCGAAAATTGCACTTGGACTGCAAAAAAAATCATGGAATTTGCACTCGGTTTTTATTAATACTTTATTAATATATTAATGAATGGGCAAAGAAACCCAAGGGCAGGGGAAAAGTCAGGAAAGGGGAAAAGAAATGCCGGGCTTGATTGAATTCCTGCACACAGCAGGAAAGCTAAAGGAAGTGAAAAGGCAGGGCTGGCTTGACCGCGGTGTTAAGAATTCAGAGAGCGTTGC
>JAFGDB010000104.1 GCA_016932355.1 Candidatus Iainarchaeum sp.
GTTACATGTATTTCAGTGTCATGCTCTGCAAGGGCAGAGCTTATAAGGAGGGAGGAAACAGGCTGGGAATTCAGGCCGTCAATTTCAGTGAAACCGCCCTGAAGAAAGCCCTGGATTTTTAAGGGCATTCTTCCATTGCCTGGAATGCTCTCTGCCTTGGCACCCAAGTCATTCAAAGCATGGGCAATCGGGGCAAATGGCCTGCTCCTAAGGCTTTCGTCCCCTGTAAGGGTTGTGGGGCCCTTTGCATGGGAGGCAATGCCTGCAACCATATTGGTGCTTGTGCCGCTGTTCATTAAATCAATTTCCTTTGCAGGGGTTTTTGGCTTTCCTGAAAAGCCCTTTATTGCCCACTCTTTGCCCTGCTTGATTTTTGCGCCCAAAGCAATGCAGGCGTTAACGCTTGCCTGGCTGTCCATTGAATCAAGCGGGTTGAGCAATTTGCTTGTTCCCTCCGCAAGGGACGCGATTACCACTGCCCTGATTGTGTGGGATTTTGAGGCAGGAATTAACATGTTTCCGTGCAAGGTGGAATGCTTTACAAGCAAATTCATTTTTTCACCCTCAGCTTTTTCTCAAGCTCCTCAACCAGGTCATTGACTTCCTTTGCCTCTGCAAAAATCGCGTCAAATATTTTAATCACTGGAGCCATGTTGCCCCTGATGTAAATCATCGCAATTGACTCATCGTGCCTTATTGCAGTCGGATTAATGAAAAAGTCCCTGCTGCTGACAGCATAGGAAATTATTGCCTTTGTGGGAGCGCACCTGATCTGGATGTTCTCCATGGCCATGAACCTCTTCAGCTTTTTAACAGCCTCAAGGTCATGGTATTTCAGGATCAGGTCCCTTGTGTAATCCTCGGAAATCAGGTATTTGGCAAGAAGCTGCTTATTCTTAATTGCGCTTTTAAGCGCAAGCGTGTAACTTTTCCTCGGCCTGGTTAAATCAGACTCCTTTGCAATAATCAGAGCAGGGGACTTGCTTGAAAAGCGCATCACCTTCTCAGTTGAAAACAAAGGCGTGATGATTTTATAGTAGTCATCAGGGTCGGTAAAAACCTCCATAACACAGTTCTTTGCACTAGGGCACTTTACGCCAAGCCTGGCAAGGTTAACCTCTGCAAAGCTGTGCAGAAAGCTAAGCCACTTCAGGCTAAGGCAGTACTCCTTGCCCTTCAGATCAAGCACGCCATTTTCCTTCAGCTCCTTCAAATCCTTGTGCACAGCCTGGTAGGAAACGTCCAGGCGGTGAAGGCTGTGGAGCAAGGACTTTACCTCCTTTGCATGCAAAGGGCCCTCATCTGAAAGCAGTTTCACTATCTTTGCCTTCAGGCTCTTCTCAGGAATTAAATCAGCGAGAAAAAGGGGCATTACAAACCACGCCCTACTGCTTTTGCAACCCTTTCCAGTTCAGGCATCAGGCTTTTGAATTGGCCTGGGGTGAGCTGCTGCCTTTTGTCAGAGAGTGCCTTTTCAGGGGAAGGGTGCACTTCAATTATGAGGCCGTCAGCGCCCTCTGCAATGGCTGCCCTGCTTGCAGCAACAATCAGAGAGGAGTTGCCTGTGCTGTGCGAAGGGTCAACAATTACCGGCAGGTGGGTTTTCTGCTTGAGGAGGGCAGTGGAACCTGAAAGCACTGGAAAGCGCAGCTCAGGCTCTGTTGTTCTAATTCCGCGGTTGCAGAGGATTACATTCTTGTTTCCTCCAGCGAGAATGTACTCAGCAGAGCAGAGGAATTCGTCAAGCGTTGAGGAAATGCCGTTCTTGAGAATAACCGGCTTTTGGGATTTGCCGACCTCGCGGAGAAGACTGAAATTTTGCATGTTGCGGGCGCCGATGCGCAGGGCATCAACATATTTGGAGACAAGGGCAACATCCCTTGCATCAATAACCTCTGTTTCAACCAATAAGCCTGTTTTCTTCTTTACCTTGGCCATTATTTTCAGGCCCTCCTCCTCAAGGCCCTGGAAAGAGTAGGGGGAGGAACGAGGCTTGTATGCGGAGCCGCGGAGGACTGCAGCGCCTGCCTCCTTTACTGCAAGGGCTGTTTCAAGGAGCTGTTCCTCTGATTCAATTGCGCATGGCCCGGCAATTATGGCTACCTTGTTGGAGCCGAATTCAGTGTTTCCAACCTTTACCACTGTGCCCTTTTGGCGGGCTTCCCTGCCAACCAGCTTGAAACCAGGCATAAAATCACCAGCTTACCGAAACCTCTTCCGGGTAAGAACCCAGGACCTTTACGAAAAGGCAGTGGTGCCCCATATCTGAAAGGGCCTTTTTCACGGTTTCATCACTTCTGAAGCCCTCAAAGTCAATGAAGAAGACAACCTCCCAGAGCTTTTTCTTCGCAGGCCTTGACTCAATCTTTGTCATGTTCAGGCCGTGCTTCTGGAAGGGCTGCAGTGCACTGAACAAAGCGCCTGGCTTGTGCTGAACGCTGAACATTATGCTTGTCTTGTCCTTGCCCGTTTTTTGGTTTTGTTCTTTGCCAATTACAATAAAGCGCGTTACGTTTGAGGAGGAATCCTCAATGCACTTTGAAACAATTTTGAGGGAAAACTCTTCTGCAGCCATTTCAGAGGCGATGGCTGCGCTTTCCTTGTTCTTTGAAGCGAGCTCTGCAGCCCTTGCAGTGCTGCTTGCCTCAACAAGCTCTGCGTTTGGCAGGTTCTTGGCTAACCAGGTTCTGCACTGGGCAAATGCCTGCGGGTGCGAGTAAACGGTTTTGGTTCCCTTAAGGGGAGAGTTTGAAAGCAGGTGGTGCTTTACATCAAGCATTATCTCTGCAACAATGTTCAGGGAGCTGTCAAGGAACATATCCAAAGTGTGGCTTACGCTTCCCTCAATGCTGTTCTCGATAGGCACAACGCCATAGTCTGATTCGCGCTTTTCAACCGAATTGAAGACAGAGGAAATGCTGTCATGGGCAACAAGCTCTGCTGTTGAGCCAAACTTGTGCAGGGCAGCTGCATGCGTAAAAGTTGTTTTTGGGCCAAGGTAGGCAATTGAAAGCGGCTTTTCAGCTGCCCTGGTCATTGCAATTACCTCTGAAAAAATTCCCTTCAGGGATTTTGCAGGAATTTCACCTCGCTTTGAGAGAAGGGAATTCATGATTTCGGATTCCCTTGAGGGAATGAAAATTGGCTTGCCCTTCTCTGCCTTGGATTTGGCAACATCCCCGGCAAGCTTTAGCCTTTGCTGCAGGAGTGAGAGGATTTCCGAATCAACCCTGTCAATCTTCTTCCTTGCCTCATTCAAATCCATTGAAATCACTTCCCAAAACCAATCAAATCCAAATAAAAATCACTCTTTCCAAATTTCCCAATCATTTTTTCAATTCAAATCCCTTAATCACTTCTCCGTGATTTTTTCCTTTACCTTCAATCCAAAGTGCCTTCCGGCATCCTCAGTGAAGCCAAGGACTTCGTCTCCCCTCTTTAGCTTTACAACGGAAACTGGCTTGCCATCTGGCTTAACAAGCCTGATTGTTTCAGCGTTCTGCAGAACAAGGGAAACATTTGAGCCATTGGAAGTGCCCTCAACAAGCATCAAAGGCCTCCTCTCAATTTTGAGGCGGCCAACTACAGCAATTTCAGTGCTGCCCTTGGCGTCAACAAGCAAAATTGAATTGCCTGATTTTAGGTCAGATAGGTAGTTGGTTTTGCCGTCAGCGTTTTTCACGTAAGCGTGGACTGCACCCGCATTTACCCTGAAAGGCCTTTGCTCCACGTAAGGGTTGTCAATGCTCTCGCTATGCACAAGGAAAAACCCTGAACTGCTGTTGCCCACAAGCATCCCCTGCCCTAAACCCATGTTTGAGCATGTGTCAACGCATACCCTGTCACCGCTTCCCAAAGCCCTGAGGGAGGAAATCTCAATTTTACTGAGTTGGAGTTTTTCTGCCTGGCCCTTTACAAGCTTTGCGCAGTCAATTATTTCCTGAACGCTTGTGGAATTTAGGAGGATGCCTGAAACGCCTTTTTCAAGAACCTCGAGGGCTGTTTTTGCCTCCTGGCAATTGCGAACCTCTGCAATTATGCTGTCTGTTTGGGCAACAAGGTTCTCCAAAGGGATTATGCTCCAGTCAGTGGTTTTTACTATAACCATCTTGCTTGAGGCAAGCTTTGCTGCCCTTTCCTCATCCCCCTTACTGTTAATTTCAAGTTCCACTACATCTTTTCCCAATTTGAGGTCAGGGCTGTCCTCTGCAATTGTCGCAATAACTCCTAATTCCTTTACCTTTGGAGTCAGCCCTTTTGGCAGGAGTATGGCATCTGCCCCCTGCTCCAGTGCTGCAGTAGCAATATTTTTGTTCCATTCATTCAGCCTTACCCAGAATTTCTTCATACACACCAGTTCCATGAATTTAACCAATTTACATATTTTAACCATTTTGCTTTACGCGAAATTTCCGTTATTTCAGCAATTTTAACTGTTTTGCTTTTTCCTGAATTTTCTCTATTTCAGGGATTTTGCTGCGTCCTCTGCTGAAATTCCCTCGTGAACTACCTTGCAAACTGCCCTAACAAAGGCTGTTGGGTCTTTGTGCTGGAAGCTGTTTCTGCCCATGCACACTCCAGAGCCTCCTGCGCTGATGCTGTCCTCAATTTTCTTCAGGCAGTCAATCTCCTTTCCCTTGCTTCCGCCTGCAATTACAACTGGAACAGAGCAGCCTTTAACCACTTCCCTGAATGTTTCTGGGCTTCCGGTGTAGTTTGTTTTCACTATGTCAGCACCCAATTCTGCGCCCACGCGGGCAGCAAGCTTTACAAGTTCCACGTCTGCTTCATTCTTTACATTTGGGCCTCTGGGGTACATCATTGCAAGCAGTGGAACATTCCACTCATTGCACTTTCTTGCTGTTATGGCCAAGTCAGCAAGCATTTCTGATTCAGTGTCCGCCCCTATGTTCACCTGCACTGAAACGGCGTCTGCACCAAGCTTTAGGGCTTCTTCCACAGTGCAAACGTTAATTTTCCTGTTTGGGTCTGGGCCGGCAGAAGTTGAAGCGCTCAAGTGAACTATCAGGCCAATGTCCTTTCCTGTGCCCCTGTGGCCGGCAGTAACAATTCCCTTGTGCAATACTATGGCGTTTGCTCCGCCTTCTGTAACCTTTCCAATTGTTGAGGGCATGTCCTCAAGGCCGGGAATTGGGCCAACTGTCACTCCGTGGTCCATTGGAATTATCACCATTTTTCCAGTGTTTCGATTCATTATTCGCTCCAATCTTATTCGTTTTCCAATCATATTCACTCCTCCAAAATTTTTTCCTCCAAAATTTTTTTATACCAATTTTTTTCCTTTTTCCATTAATTTTTTCAAATTTTTTTTATTTTTTTACTCTGATGTCTGTCTTTTTTGCTCCAGCCCCTTCAGCCAAAAAAAAATTCCCTTGATTTAGCTTGGGGCCTATTCAAAATAGAAAAAATACCAATTGCTGAAAGCTCGCAAAACCTTATCTGAAAAAGAATCTTTGAATGCGAATGCGAAGCCTGTTTTCCCCAGGGTTTTTTCCGAAGGAAAAAAGGCTGATGCGAACTTCATAGTAATAAATAGGGCTCTTGAAGTTTAAAAACCTTGCTTTTCCCAGGGAAAAGGCAGAAAAGATTAAATTCTTTGAAAATAATAGGTTTATTGTATGACTAAGCCAAGAACCCAGAGAAAGCCAATTTCTGTTTTGGACTTGGGCTTTGAGGATGCAACTAGGCTGAAGGGCCTTGCTTCAAGGTACCCCAGAAAGCAGTTTATGGGCATTGAATGGGAGAAGAGAAAAGGGCTTGTAACAAGAAGGCATAACCTGAAGCTTGTTTACGGCGATGTTTTAAGCAAGCTTAGGAGGCTACCGGCAAATTCTGTAAAGATTGTGACCGCTGACTTCCTTTTCAGTGGATTTAAGATGAGGGGCTTTCATGTTGATGAGGAAACCCGGATTGGAAGGGTATTTGCAGGTAGGTTTCGAAAGGGAAGAATCAAGGTTGCAAAGCAGGTTTACAGGGTTCTTGTTCCAAACGGCAGGTTTTTTGTCACAGAATGGAAAATTAACAGTGGAGTAATTAAGGAACTGCTTGAAGAGGCAGGCTTTAACGTAAAAGAGAGGCCAGTGCCTGAATCAGAGATTGGTAAGGATGGAAAAACACTGTTTTTAAAGGGGCTGCCTGAATTTTTTGAAAAACACCCTGAAGCCATTGAAACAGACACCCCCATGCGGCTGATAGCAACAAAGCCAAGGGAAAAGGCATATTAAGCACCTTGGGGGCAATTAAGTGGGAAAAAATGGCGATGAGGAGAAAGTGCCCTGTGAGGAAGGGGGGGCAGCGGAACCCGGGAGTACATGCTGGGCGATGCAAGGGATGTTGGAGAGGCAAACTGGAAGCCGGAGAGGAGAAGGCTGAGGCCGGCAGTGCACAAGTCAGTTGAAAAGGGGCACACTGCAGTTGGGCATGCGGAAGACCTCTACCGCAAAGCAATTAAAAGAAAGGAAAGAAGGAAATAATTCTTAGAGCTCAAATTCCTCAATGAAGCCTTTTAGGACACGGTACTTTTCAAGGAATTTAAAGCCCTTGTCTGTGAGGGAAACAAATTTCCTCTGCTTCCTGTCAAGCTCCTCGCGGAGAAAGCCCTTTTCAAGCAGCTCCTTGTAGTACTCGGAAAAGCTTTGGCTTGAGATGTTTGTGTAGCGCAGAAGGGGCGTTGGCCTAATGGAATTGGTGTTCTGCCTTACAATTCCAAGAATTGTATAAATTATTTCAAGACGGTTTCGTTTTCTTTGCATTTGGAGGCAACCTCTTCTGGACCCTTAAAAGAACGGAAATAAAGACAGCAGCGGAAATGCAGTAAAGCAAAAGCTTAAACTCAAGGGAAAGCATAGCCCTTGAAAAGGCAAGCAGGTTAACAATCCACAAAACAGCAAGAAGAAGGTAGGTAACTCGGTTAGGCGAGAAAAGCCTTTTGCGGGTTTTTTCGCTTGGCTCAACAAACAGGAAAAGGACAGAAACAGCCAGGATAATGGTCTGGATTGCCATCATTATGTTCTCAGACCTTGTGGCAAAAACAACTAGAGAGGAAACAAATGCAATTGCGTAAAGGGTGTAATCAACCCTCTTAACATTTGAGTCAATGTTCCTTGTCAGGACAGACATCAAAAGGGAGAGCAGAGCCATTGTGCTGAAAAAGCTCACAACAGGCATTACAAATGGAAAAAAGCCCCTTCCAAGGCCAAGGTCAAGGGTCTCCTGCGAAAGGAAGTTCAAAACCTGCACAAGCCTGAAAAAGTAGGCAACCCCAAAGAAAAGGAAAATGTTCCTGAAGTGGAACAGGCCCCTGTGCTGGGAAATGCTGTAAAGCTCCCTTGTTTTTAGGTAAACAATAAGGCAAACACCGAAAACTATGAGAAAGTAGGCAAGCTCTATGAGGAGCAACTCAAAGCTGAAGCCAAAGAATTGGCTTCCTCTAAAGCCCAAAAGCGCGTTGCCAGCCCTGGGCCCAGGAAACTGCGGGTTCATTAATTAATTGTTAAAAGAGCAGTATAAAAAGAATATGGACGCAAAGTGAACAAACACACTCCACAAAAAAAAAGCATGGACGCAAAGTGAACACTTTCCCTCCTTCTTCCTTTTAAATGAGAAAAACAGCAACCTTGTAAGTGGAAACTACCCCACAAAAAAAGGAGGTGCCTTAATTGGACAAAAAGCATATGACCGGAATTCTCGTGCTGGCAGTCTGCGCAGTCATGGCCACAGGCGCATACGCATTTGGAGGCTTTGGAATGGGCCAGGGCAATGACGCAATGAGGCAAGCGCTGGAAGCAAACGACATTGGAGCATTCAGGGAAGCTGTTTCAAACAGCATAACAGAGGAAATGTTTGGGCACATGGCCCAAAGGTTTGAAACAAGGCAGGCAATTCAGGACGCCCTTGAAGCAAACAACTATGAAGCATGGGCTGAAGCAATTGAAAGCAGACCAAAGATAACAGATTTCGTAACAGAGGACAACTTTGAACGGTACGCTGCAATGCTCGAGGCAAGAAATAACGGAGACCTTGAGACAGCAAGGGAAATAGCTGAAGAGCTTGGCCTGCCGTTTGGAATGGGCCGTTTTATGAATCACCCCCGCGGAATTAAGAACGGCTTTGGCAAAAACCAGGCATGGCAGGGCATTGGAGAGGACTCCTAAAGGAGTCCCTCCCTCCTTTTCATTTATTTAGGGTGGACAACAAGTCCATCTTCCTTTTAAAAGGGTAAAAAAATATTAATTTGGGGAATGGGAATGGAAAGCGCTGTTCTTGAACTGAAGGATGTGTGGAAAGTCTACAAGATGGACGCAGTGGGGGTTCCTGCACTGAGAGGAATAAGCTTGAAGGTAAACAAAGGCGAGTTTGTTGCAGTAGTCGGCGCATCAGGCTCGGGAAAGAGCACTGCTTTGAACATGATTGGAGCATTGGACATTCCAACAAAGGGCCTTGTTTTTCTGGACGGGAATGAAATCACCAGCCTCCCTGAATCAAGCCTTGCAAGGATAAGGGGCAAGAAAATTGGCTTTGTTTTCCAGACATTCAACCTATACCCCACACTGAACGTTTTTGACAACATTGCCCTGCCAATGAGAATCCACGAATTCACTGAACAGGAAATAGAAAAGCAGGTCAGGGAGCTTGCAGAGCTCGTTGGGCTGAAGCACAGGGCAAAGCACAGGCCATCGCAGCTTTCGGGGGGGGAAAGGCAGCGTGTTGCAATAGCAAGGGCACTGGCAGCTGAACCCTCAATGGTGCTTGCAGACGAGCCAACAGGGAACCTTGACACTAAAACCAGCAGGGAAATACTAAACCTTTTTGTAGACCTGAACAGGAAAGAGGGGAAAACAATTGTGATGGTAACGCACGAGCCAGGGCTTGCAGCATACGCTGGAAGGATTGTTGAATTAAGGGACGGAAAAATAGTTTTTGACGGAAAAAGCCAGAAATGGAGGAACACGAAATGAACAAGAACAAAAAAATAGCAATAGCAGCAGCTGCTGCAATTGTCCTAGTTGCAGCTGTTTTATTCTTTTCCTTTAACGGCTTCGGGCTTTTTGGAAGGCTGAGAGGCGGCTTTCCAGAAAGGTTCAACGGGGAATTCAGGGATTTCAACGCAGGCTTTGACAGGATGAAGGAGGCACTGGGATTGCCTGCAGACGCAACAGACGAGGAAATGATGGAAGCGCTTGGCCTGCCAAGCGATGCCACCCCAGAACAGGCAATGCAGGCAATGAGGGAAAAGGGAATTGAATTTTGGAGGCGAGAACCAACATGAATAAGCCATTTGTATCAATAGCGTCAGTTTTAATGCTTGGGCTGATTCTTGCACAGAGCGCCCAGGCGCAAACAGGGACAGACATAGCATACCTTATTGAAATAACGGACACAAGCTTTCTGCCGTCAACAATCTATGCAGGGGACATAGTAAGCCTTGCGGTTGAAGTGAAAGACAAGGGAAACTTCCTTTCAATAGCTGACCTAAGGGCAAGCCTTGACCTTGGGGGGCAGTTTGAAGCAGTCCAGATGGAGGACGAAATTCCGCTGATTCTGAAGGGAACGACAAAAACACTTATCTTCAAGTTCAGGGTGAAAGAGGACACAATTCCCGGGTATTACCCTGGGCTGATTACAATGACATATATTAGGGGCGACACAGAAATAGAGATGACTGAAACCCAAAGCGTTACAGTTCCGGTTTCAAAAACTGAGAAGAATTTAGACGTAACCCTTGAGCCAGGGGTAATAAATCCCGGGAACCAGACAGAAATAGTTTTTACAATCAAAAACGTTGCGGGAACACCCGTCTCAAACCTTTCATTTTCATGGGAGGAGGAAAACAATCTGGTTCTGCCTGTCGGCTCAAACAACAAAAGGCATGTTTCGGTGCTGAGGGCAGGGGAAGAGGCGAAGGTAAGCTATGTTGCCGCCGCAGACCCAAATATCACAACAGGCATATACCCATTGAATGTGACAATTTCGTTCACAGACATTGATGGAACGCAAACCCAGGAATCGCAGGTGGGCCTGATTGTCGGGGGAAAAACAGACTTTGAGGTTAGCGCCGAAATGCTGAGCACAGGCCAGGTTTCAATAAGCATTGCAAATGTAGGCTCAAACAACGCAGACGCTGTTGTAGTAAGGATTCCTGACCAGGCAGGCGTTACAGTAAGTGGAAGCACTGCCTCAATACTGGGGAACCTAAACAAGGGCGATTTCACCCTGGCAAACTTCCAGATGAGGGTAACAAGCAACCAGGAAAGGCAGTTTCCAACAGGAAACAGGGATACAACAACAGGTGCTGGAGTGCCAAGCAACAGGGGAACGCTTCTTGTGGAAATAGACTACACTGACACCACAGGGGAAAGGCAAAAAGTTGAGAAAGAGCTTGAGCTTAACACTGTTTTCTCTGAAACAACAACAGGAACGGAAACATACACTGCAGCAAGCAGGTTCAGCAGGCAGAGAGGAGCTGACAATTCCTACATTGCATGGGCTTTGCTGGCAACCCTCCTTGTTGGCGCAGCAGGATTCAACAGGTTCAAGGCAGGAAACAAAAAATGGAAAAGGCTGGGAAAAGTTCTAGGGGCAATTGCCACAATGTTCATTGTGGTTATTTTCCCTATGGGCTCAAACATTTTGGCAGCAATAGCGGCCGCAATGGCTTCAGCGCTTTTGCTCGGGTGGTACTTCAGCGAAAAGCACGTTGAAAGGGCACTTGGAAAAGCAAGGCAATTCTTCAAAAAGCAGAAGGAGTGAATTTAATTGAAAATTGCCAACTCCTTCAAACTGTCGCTAAACAGCATAATGCACAGGAGGCTGAGGTCATGGCTAACCCTGCTTGGCATAATAATCGGCGTTGCAGCAGTTGTCTCCATAATATCCATTGGTGAAGGAGCACAGGCAAGCGTTTCAGAAAGGCTGTCAGAATTGGGGGCAGACATTATTACAGCCAGCCCAGGCTACAGCAGGGCAGGCGGCTTTTTTGGGGCATTCAGGGGCGGCAGGGAACTGGCAGGCAGGCCTGGCATGGAATCAGATAATGAAGATGGGCCAATACTGACAAAGCTTGATGCAGCAATAATCAGGGGAAACCCAAATGTGGAATACGTTACAGAGATTGTTTCAGGCATGGGCGAACTTGTCTACCTTGCAGAAAAGGCAAATGTAAGCATTGAAGGCGTAAACCCAATAGGCTGGAGGGAAACATCCTACCTTAAGCTGGAATCAGGCAGGTTTCTGGGGGCAAGTGATGCAACAGCAATAGTGATTGGAAACAGGATAGCAAACGATATGTTCAAGCAGCCGATTACAATAGGGAGAAGGGTTGCAATTGAGGGAAAATCATTTACTGTAGTGGGAATACTTGAGGCAAGCGGAAGCGGGTTTGGCGGCGGAGGCTCTGATTCAACAGTTTACATGCCATACACAAGCGCTTGGGAGATAACAGACGTGGAAAAGGACACTTTCTCCTCAATCCAGGCAAAGGTAATTCAGGCAGAGCTTGTTGAGGAAACAACAGTGCAGATCACCCAATCCCTGATGCTTTCAAGGAAGGTGACAGAGCAGGACCAGGATTTCAGCATAACGTCATCGCAGGCAATGCAGGAGCAGATAGCTGAAACAACGCAGACACTTACCCTCTTCCTCGGGGCAATAGCGGCCATTTCGCTTCTGGTGGGCGCAGTGGGCGTTGCAAACAGCATGTTCACATCAGTGCTTGAAAAAACAAAGCTTATTGGAATACTGAAAGCGCTCGGCACAAAAAACAGGGAAATACTCACAATCTTCATGATTGAATCAGGGCTTTTCGGCTTTGTGGGCGGAATCCTGGGGGTAATCCTTGGAACGCTGATTTCAATAGCGATTGGGTCAGTTGGAATAATTGACATGCCGATGATGGGCAGGGGGGGCTCAACACTTGTGAGCCCGCAGCTTGTAATAGTTGCAATTGCAATCTCAACAATAGTTGGGATAGTGGCAGGAATACTGCCAGCAAGGGCAGCGGCAAAGCTGAAGCCTGTGGAAGCGCTTAGGTATGAATGAAATAGCAATTTAAACATTGCCTCCTTTATTTTATTGGTTTGCTATGGCTACTTACAGGGAAGCTGGCGTTGACATTGAAGAGGGAAGCAGGGCAGTGCAGCTCATAAAAAAGCACGTGAAAAGCACATTCTCCAAAGACGTCTTGTTGGATATTGGCGCTTTTGGTGGCGCGGTTGACGCGAAAAAGCTCAAAAAGTACAAAGAGCCAGTGCTTATAAGCAGCATTGACGGCGTTGGCACAAAAACCAAGATAGCAGCAAAGCTTGGAAAATGGGATTCGGTAGGCAAGGACATTGTAGGGCACAGCTGCAATGACATTCTTGCATGCGGGGCAGAGCCATGGTACTTTCTTGATTATCTTGCAAGCAGCAGGCTCAAGGCAGAGAAGGTAGAGCAGATTGTGAAGGGAATGGCAGAGGCATGCAAGGAAAACGGAGTTTCCTTAATAGGGGGGGAAACAGCCGAAATGCCAGGTGTTTACCTTGAAGGGGAAACAGACATTGTGGGCTGCATTGTAGGCATTGTTGAAAAGAGGGGCATAATTGACGGCAGCAGGATAAGGAGGGGAAACATGCTGATTGCACTGCAGAGCAATGGCCTGCACACAAACGGGTATAGCCTTGCGAGAAAGGTGCTGATTGAGGATGCAAAAATGGATTTGGGAGAGGTTCCAGAGGGCTTTGAATGCTCGCTGGGGGAAGAGCTTTTGTGGCCGCACAAGAGCTATGCAAAGGCAGTTCTTCCATTGGCAAAAAAGGGCATTTTGAAGGGAATAGCGCACATTACAGGAGGGGGCCTGATTGACAATGTGGGTAGATTGCTGCCGGAAGGGCTTGGAGCGGAAATAATCAAGGGAAAGCTCAGGCCGCAGCCAATTTTTTCACTTATCAAGGAAAAGGGAATGGTTCCAGAGAGTGACATGTTCAGGACATTCAATATGGGTGCTGGCATGGTTCTGATTGTAGAGGGAAAGGATGAGAAAAAGGTCTTGAAAGAGGTTGAAAAGGCAAAAGAAGAGGCCTATGTAATTGGAAAGATAGTGAAGGGAAAGGGCGTGCAGGTTATTTAAATCTCCTTCAAAATTGCTTGGCCCATTTCCCTTGTTCCAACTGTTTTTTCGCCCGGCTTTGCGATGTCAGCGCACCTGAAGCCCTTTGCAAGGGCAGTGCTGACAGCATTGTCAACAGCCTTGTGCCCCTCATTCAGGTCAAAGGCATATTTCAGCATCATTCCAACAGAGCAGACCATTGCACAGGGGTTTGCCTTGCCCTGCCCAGCAATGTCCGGGGCGCTTCCATGAACTGGCTCAAAGAAGCCAATTTTTCCGCCAATAGCTGCAGAGGGCAACATGCCCAATGAACCGGAAAGCATTGAGGCCTCATCGCTCAGGATGTCGCCAAACATGTTGCCAGTAACGATTACATCAAACTGCCTTGGGTTGCGCACAAGCTGCATTGCAGCGTTATCTACATACAAGTGGGAAAGCTCTACTTCAGGGAACTGCTTTGCAAGCTTTTCAACTGTATTGCGCCAAAGCCTCGAAACCTCAAGCACATTGGATTTGTCAACAGAGCAGAGCTTCTTCTTTCTCTTGAGGGCAATCTCAAAAGCAACCTTTGCAACCCTCTCAACCTCTTCAACTGTGTAAACCATTGTGTTAATGCCCTTTGTTCCAGACTCCATTATGCCCTTTGGCTGGCCAAAGTATATGCCGCCGGTGAGCTCCCTTACAATCATTATGTCCATTCCCCCTATTACCTCTTTTTTGAGGGTGGAGTTGTCAATGAGGGCAGGGTAAAGCTTCACAGGCCTCAGGTTTGCAAAAAGGCCAAATTGTTTTCTCAAAGCAAGAAGGCCTGCCTCTGGCCTGAGGTTTTGCTCAACATGGTCCCACTTTGGGCCACCGACAGCCCCGCCCAAGATTGCATCGCTCTGCTTGCAGATTTCAATTGTTTCTTTGGGGAGAGGCTCGCCTGTTTTGTCAATTGCAATGCCGCCAAAAAGCGCTTCTGTTGCCTCAAACTCGTGGCTGAACTTTTCACCAACTGCATCAAGGGCTTTCAGGGCTTGCTCCATGATTTCAGGGCCAATTCCGTCCCCTGGCAAAACCGCAACCTTGAATTTCCTTGCCATTTTCCTCGCCTCATGAATTTTTTTAATTTTTGAAATTAAATTTTTAGGGGGGGTTATTTTTTGGATTCCTGCTTTACATACTCCATCAGGCCGCCGAGGGAAATTATCCTCTGGATGAAGGGCGGCATTGGAGCTGCCCTGTAGGATTCATTCCTTGAAAGGTTTTTTATTTCCCCTGTTTCAGCGTTAACCTCAATCTCGTTTCCCTGCGAAATTTTCTGCGCGGCCCCAGGGCATTCAAATATTGGCAACCCCATGTTAATGCTGTTCCTGTAAAAGATGCGGGCAAAGGACTCAGCAATAACGCAGGAAATGCCTGCATTCTTTATTGCAATAGGGGCGTGCTCCCTGCTTGAGCCGCAGCCAAAGTTCTTTCCAGCAACTATGATGTCACCATGAGAAACTTTTTTTGTAAATTCCTTGTCAATGTCCTCCATGCAGTGGGAGGCAAGCTCTTTGGGGTCAGAGGTATTCAAGTAACGGGCTGGAATAATCACGTCAGTGTCAATGTTGTCATTGAACTTCCAGGCTTTTCCTTTTAATTGCATGTTATCACCATTTCCCTAAGCTTGATTTCGGTTGCCTTTTCACCTAAAATCCATCTAACGAAAATTTCATTCCCTGCTTTAATTATTTCAGCTCCTTTGGGTGCACTATCTTTCCAGCAATGGCGGAAGCGGCTGCAACAGCTGGGTTTGAAAGGTAGACCTCGCTCTTTGGGTGGCCCATCCTTCCCACAAAATTCCTGTTTGTGGTGGAGATTGCCTTTTCGCCCTCTGCAAGAATTCCCATGTGGCCCCCAAGGCATGGCCCGCACGTTGGCGTGCTGAAAGAGCAGCCTGCCCTGACAAAGATTTCTGCAATGCCCTCTTTAATGCAATCCAAGTAAATCTTCTGGGTCCCGGGGAGAATAACACACCTTACGCTTGGGTTGAGCTTTTTGCCCTTCATTATCTTTGCTGCAATCCTCATGTCCTCCATTCTCCCGTTTGTGCAGCTTCCTATTACTGCCTGGTTTATTTCAATTCCACTGGCTTCGCTAACCGGCTTGCTGTTCTCTGGGAGAGAGGGGAATGCCACCTGCGGCTCTATCCTGCTTGCGTCAAAATCAATCTTTTCAGAGTACTGCGCACCCTTGTCGCTCTTGTATACTTTGCAAGGGTTTTTTGAAACGCTTTTTACATAGGCCAGGGTTTTTGCGTCTGGTGCAATTATTCCAGCCTTGCCGCCTGCCTCAATTGCCATGTTGCACATTGAAAAGCGGGAATCCATTGAAAGCCCTTTGATTGTGCTTCCCTGGAATTCCATTGCCTTGTACAGGGCGCCATCCACGCCAATCTCGCCAATTGTGCAAAGGATTAAGTCCTTGCCGGAAACAAAAGCCTGCAATTTCCCGTTGTAAGTGAAAAGCATGCTTTCAGGGACCTTGAACCAGAGCCTTCCAAGCGCCATTGCAGCAGCAAGGTCAGTGCTTCCAACGCCAGTGGAAAAGGAGCCCAATGCACCATAGGTGCAGGTGTGGGAGTCAGCACCCACTATAAGCATTCCTGGCAGGGCAAGGCCCTGCTCGTGTATGAAAACATGCTCTATTCCGCACCTGCCAACTTCGAAATAATTTGACAGTCCCTGCTCTTGCGCAAACTCGCGCATCATCTTGGTTTGGGTTGCTGTCTTGATGTCCTTGTTTGGGGTGAAGTGGTCTGGAATCAGCAAAACCCTTTCCCTGTCAAAGACCTTGGAAAGGCCTGCCTTCCTGAAATTTTCAATTGCGATTGGGGCAGTGATGTCGTTTCCAAAGCAAAGGTCAATTTTGGCCTCAATAAGCTGGCCAGGGCTAACCTCTTTGTTGCCGGAATGGGCTGCCAAAATTTTTTCAGAGATTGTCTGGCTCATAAAAAGCGCTTCCTATAGTTAAGCAAAACCCCGTTGGGCAATTCTTTTAATTTGAAGGTTTTCTTCCACTGCACCTTTCTTGCCGCAAGCTCTTTGGAGTCAACAAGCAAGTCAATTTTTCTCTTCTCCAAATCAATTTTTACCTTGTCACCGTCCCTTACAAGCGCAAGATTTCCCCCAACAGCTGCCTCTGGTGCCACGTGCCCAATGCTTGCCCCATGGGTTGCCCCAGAAAACCTTCCATCAGTAATTAAGGCAACCTCTGTGTCAAGGCCAAGGCCTGAAATGCCTGCAGTGGGATAAAGCATTTCACGCATCCCAGGGCCACCAACAGGCCCCTCATACCTGATTACTATAACGCTGCCCTTTTGCACCTTGCCCTTTGCAATGAATTCATTTGCCTCATCCTCTGAATCAAATGCAACTGCATTTCCCTCAAAAACTTTTGGGAATTCTGGGGAGATGCCGCTTGTTTTTATAATTGAGCCTTGCTCTGCAAGGTTTCCGTAAAGGACTGCAATGCCCCCGGTCTTGCTGTAGGGGTTTTCAATCGGCCTGATGACGCCTTCATCCTTGGTTTTTGCATTAAGCAGCCTTTCAAATATGCTGGCATCAACTGCCCTGGTGTTGTGAATCAGGCCTTTGAGCTTTAGCTCTGCCATCACTGCTGGAATGCCGCCAGCAGCATGCAGGTCCTCCATAAAGTAGGGGGCGCTTGGGTCAAGCTTTACTAAGTTTGGTGTGGCCTCACTCAATTCATTTATCCTGTTTAGGTCAAATTCAAAGCCTGCCTCCTTTGCAATGTCAGGCACGTGAAGCATTGTGTTGGTGCTGGCGCCAATGGCCATATCCAAGCGCAACGCGTTTTCAAACGCTTTTTCAGTCATTATGTCCTTTGCCCTGATGCCTTTCTTCACAAGCCCTGCAATGAGCTTTCCTGTTTCAAGAGCAATTTTTTCCTTTGCAGGGTCAAGCGCTGCAGTGGTAGCGCAGTATGACAGGGAAAGGCCAAGCGCTTCTGTAACGCAGGCCATGCTGTTTGCAGTGTAAAGCCCTGAGCAGGTTCCTGCGCCAGGGCAGGCAGAGCAAACAATTTTCTGGTATTCCTCCTGTGAAATCTTATTGTTTTCAAGCTGGGCCTTTGCCTCAAAGGCTGCTTTTACTCCAATCTTCTTTCCCTTGTAATGGCCAGCAGCCATTGGGCCAGCGCTGATAAAAACTGAGGGAAGGTTGAGCCTTGCAGCTGCTTTTAAGTGCCCCGGAATGTTCTTGTCGCAGCCTGCAATGAAAACTATGCCTTGAAAAACCCCGTGCCCTGAAACCATTTCCTCAATGGAATCGGCAATTGTTTCCCTGCTTGGAAGGCTTAACTTCATTCCCTCATGGCCCATTGCAATGCCGTCGCAGACTGCAATCGTGTGGAATTCAAAAGGAATGGCACCAGCTCCCCTAATGCCTTTCTTTACAGCTTCACCCAGCTTGTTAAGGTGGATGTGCCCTGGGGTAATCTCGTTGAAGGAGTTGGCTACAGCTATGAATGGCTTTTTCATGTCATCCTGCTTGAGGCCGTCTGCGTAAAGCAGTGAGGCTGCGGCAGGCAGCTTCTTTATTTCCTCTGGTTTCATAGAAAAACCTACTTTTTCTCAAACAAAGCCCTTATCTGCTTTCCAACCACTTCAATCTGCTCTTTCTTTGCTGATTCCCTCATCTTTTTGAGGTTTGGCAAGCCGTTCTTGAACTCTTGAACCCACTCCTCTGCAAACTTTCCTGATTCCACATCCTTGAGAAGCTTTTTCATTGCAGCCCTTGACTTCTCTCCAATCACTTCCTTGCCGCGGGTCCTGCCGCCATACTCTGCTGTGTTGGAAACGCGCTGCCACATGAGCTCTGCGCCGCCCTCGTAAACAAGGTCAACAATGAGCTTCAGCTCATTAATGCACTCAAAGTATGCAATTTCAGGGGGATAGCCTGCTTCTACAAGTGTTTCAAAGCCGGCTTTCATTAGCTCTGTTACGCCGCCGCACAAAACTGACTGCTCTCCAAAAAGGTCAGAGTATGTTTCCTGCTGGAAAGTGCATTCTATCACGCCGGCCCTTGTGTAGCCCATTGCCTTTGCATAGGCAAGGGCATAATCCCTTGCTTTTCCGCTTGCATTCTGGTAAACTGCAATAAGGCCTGGCACGCCAAAGCCCCTTTCATACTCCTTCCTTTCCTCAGAGCCAGGGCTTTTGGGTGCAACCATTATAACATCAACATCCTTTGGAGGCACAATCCTCTTGAAAACAATGCTGAAGCCGTGCGAGCAGCACAGGATTTTGCCCTTTTTTACATTGGGGGCAATCTCCTTTGCGTAAACATCTCCCTGAACCTCGTCAGGCAGAAGAATCTGAATCAGGTCAGCCTTCTGGGCAGCCTCGGCAATTGGCATTGCCTCAAAGCCATCCTCCACTGCCTTGTCAAAGGAGGCATCCTTTATTGACCCAACTATTACGCTAAGGCCTGAATCCCTCAGGCATAATGCTTGGGGCCTTCCCTGGTTTCCATAGCCGATTATGGCAATGGTTTTGCCCTTAAGGGCTTCAACTGATGCATCATTCTCATGGCATATTTTCATAATTCCACCTCACACCTTGAATAATTTCAAAACAAAAATAATAAAAACAGGCTATTTGCCGTTGCTTGCGCGCTGCATTGCATTAATGCCTGTCCTGCTTACCTCCTTTATGCCATACTTCTTCATAAGGGAAAGAAAGTTGTCAATCTTCTCCGGCTTGCCGACTATTTCAATAACCATGCTGTCCTTTCCAAGGTCTAGGGCGTTTGCCTTGTGCAGCTTTGAAATGTTCACAAGGTCTTCCCTCATTTTTGCAGAGCTTGCAACCTTTACAAGGCAGTGCTCCCTTACAACGCTCCTCTCCGGGTTTAAATCAATTATCTTTACAACGTCAACAAGCTTGTTAAGCTGCTTTTCAAGCTGCTCCAGTGTCCTGTCGCCGCCGTAAAGGCTTATCACAATGTGGGAAACCAGGGGGATTGCTGTTTTGCCCACAATTATGGTGTCAATGTTAAAGCCGCGCCTTGCGAAAAGCCCTGAAAGCTTGGTTAGGACTCCTGGCTGGTCCTCTACAAGAATGCCGACAATGTGCTTGTGCTCTGACTCACTCTTTTTCTTTGCCTCAATCATTCAAACCACCTAAAAATTTCCTTGCCTGTGCCTCAAAAAATTCCTTTTGCCTCCAATCACTGAAAACCAATTTTCCTTTCCAACCTCCAATTTCCCCAAATCCTCCAATAAACAATTCAGAAAAACTCCCCTTTTATTTTGATGCAGCCTCCAAACATGTCAGTAACATTGCCTCCAGCGGAAAACATTGGAAGGATGTTGGCTTCCTCCTTTACGATAACGTCAAGGACAACTGCCTCATCACTCTTTACCGCTTCCCTGAGGGCAGGCGCAATCTCCCCTGGCTTTTCAACACGCATGCCCTTAAGGCCGTGCGCCTCGGCAATCTTTGCAAAGTCAGGAACCCTGCTCAGGTAAACAGAGCTGTACCTCCTGTCAAAGAAGAGCTCTGCCCACTGCCTAACCATCCCAAGGTAGGCATTGTTCATTATTATTGAGGTTGTCTTAATGTTTTCAACCTTGAGTGTTGCAAGCTCCTGCTGGGTCATTGCAAAAGAGCCATCGCCGTCAAAATTGAATACCTCAACCTCAGGCCTGGCAACCTTTGCCCCAAGCGAGGCCGGCAGCCCAAAGCCCATTGTCCCCGCGCCGCCGCTGCTTATAAAGGTCCTTGGGTTTGCCCTCTTGATGAAGTGTGCAGCAAACATCTGCTGCTGCCCTGTCCCTGTAACAACAATGTCCTGGTCCTTCAAAACATTCTGCAGCTCAAAAATGAGCTTCCTTGGGTCAATTGGCGTGGTTTTTACATCAATGCTGCAGCTGCATTCCTTTACGAATTTACCCATTTTTTCAGCCCACGCAGTTCCCTTTTTTGGGGCTTTGCCAATTGCAGCAATAAGCTGGGAAAGCACGTTCTTTGCATCCCCAACTATTGGCAGCTCAACAGCAACATTCTTGCCAATTTCAGCGCTGTCAATGTCAATGTGAATTATCTTTGCCTTTTCAGCAAATGTTTCAACATTTCCAGTAACCCTGTCGCTGAACCTGCAGCCAACCACAATAAGAAGGTCTGCATTGCTGATTGCATAGTTTGCTGACTTCCTTCCGTGCATTCCAATCATTCCAAGGGACAAAGGGTGGGTTTCAGGGAAAGAGCTCTTTCCCATGAAGGTGGTTGCAACAGGTATGTTCAGCATTTGAGCAAGCTTCTGGATTTCAGGGCTTGCGTTTGAAATTATCGCGCCTCCGCCTGCAACAAGAACAGGCATTTCCGCTTTCAAAATCATTTCAGCAGCCAGCTTAATCTGCCTTGGGTGCCCTGAAAAAACCGGCTTAAAGCCCTGCATTGGAATTTCCTTAACCTCTCTTGTGATTTCAGCAGCCTGCACATCCTTCGGCAGGTCAATGTAAACAGGGCCTGGCCTGCCCTCTATTGCAACCTTGAAAGCGTTCTTTATGGTTGCCCTAATTTTATTCGGGTCACGAATCTGGTAGTTGTGCTTTGTGATCGGCAAAGTAATGCCCATCATGTCGCTTTCCTGGAAGGCATCATTGCCAATAAGTGAGGTGGGAACCTGCCCTGCAA
>JAFGDB010000011.1 GCA_016932355.1 Candidatus Iainarchaeum sp.
AAAAATAAAGGGGGAAGGAAAAGGCGGATTTGAAAAAAAGAAGGGCAATTGGATTAAAAAAGGAATTAGGAAAAACAAGGGGAAAAAAAGAAAAAAAGGGGAATTTTTTTATTCCCCAATAAGGCCTTCAAGCTCTTCAAGTGATGGCTCCGGCAGCCCTTCAAGCTCCTGCTCAAGCGCGCCAAAGGCCTCACCCTCATTTGCATATGCCTCAGGGCCTACAACCTGCTCTGCCTGGGGGCAGTCAACTGGGCAGTTAAAGCTGCTTTCAGTTTCCATATCGCAGGCTCCGTTTCCGCAGTTTGCAGTGCAGATGCCGCTGATTCCAAGGATCATTTCCTCCTTTGGCGGAATCAGGGTAAGGCCTGCACAGCACTCTGGCGGCTCTGCAATCACAGGAATTGTTCCGCCCTCACCAACGCATTCAGGGCAGGGGTCAAATTCACAGTTAAGGGCAGGGTTTCTGCCGACAGTGCTGCCGTCAGGGCAGACCTTGGCTTCCTCAGTGCAAGCCCCTTCCTCAACGCAGCCAAGCAATGCAATGAGGGCAATTGACAGTATTGAAAGTATTGCTATTTTCGTTGAGTTCAATGCCATCACCTCATGACCTTCCTGTCCTTATTCTGGAGCTGACCTCATCAATTGAATTCTTCACTGTGTTAAGCTGCTCCCTCACTTTTTCTGTGATAAGGTTTCTGACTGTTTCGCCTGATTCGGCTGTTACAGGGGCAACCGCATCAGAGTTTATTCCTATTACCTGCTCACCGTTGACAGTTCTTACCCTGCAGTGCGCCTGGCCTGGGCTTTCCTCGCACAGGTTTTTCAGGTATTGCCTGCAGCGCTCGTCTGCCGCGTTCTTGAGGCAGTACTGCTTCTTGAGCTGAAGGCATTTTTCGTCTGCTGTGTTCTCTTCACAGTAGCCTTCAATCCTGGCCTTGCACTCCTCAGTGTTCCTTGCACACTCTGAAACAAGGCTCTTGCACTTTGTGTCCTCGGGGTTGTTCTTGCATTCCTCCCCAACCTTGTCCACTACCTCTGCAATCCTGAAATACCTTGGAACCCCAAGAAGGTAAACATTGTATGCCTTGTCATTCAGCACCATGTTTCCAGCCCATACATCCATCTCAGGCTTTTCAAAGCGCGCGACCTTTATTTCGCCAACAGGCTCCGCAGCATCTGCAGTTGTTGGGCCGTATATTGCTGCTGAAATTTCTTCTCCGGAAACTGCAATCTCTTTCAAATGGTATGTTGCGCCATCAAGCTTCATTACGCCAAGCCTTTTGGCAACATATTCCTCTGTGGTGTTGTCCTCGGCTGTTGCAGTAACCTTTACTGCACCCAAAACAACCTTGATGTGCGAGAAGTCAAAGGCATCAGCCTCGCTTATTGCAAGGCCGCTTCCCACCAGGTGCAGCCTTGTAATCGGCTTCCTTACAGTTACGGGCTTTTCCTCAGCATCCTCCACAAGGGAAGTGCCTACATCTGTGTCTGAATCATCAACAAATGAGTCTGGAGAGCAGTCCTCCGGGCAGTTGTAGCTGCTTTCAATTTCTGCATCGCAGGCTCCGTTTCCGCAGTTTGCAGTGCAGTAGCCTGTTATGCCAACCCAGTCAGCCTCCATTGGCGGAATCAGGGTAAGGCCTTCACAGCACTCTGGCGGCTCTGCAATCACAGGAATTGAGCCCCCTTCTGAAACGCAGTCTGCAGCAGCATACGCTGTTGCAAACATAAGCGCGATTAAAACAAAAACCAGTTTCTTCATTTGGCAAAACCTCCATTGAAAAGTTTGTAGAAATAAGGGATTTTGTGTTTAAATAACTATGCAAAATTTGAGGAAAATGCCGTTCAAAATAAAAACAATTGGCGCCATAAAATTGGGCATGCAGATTGGCGTTGTTGGAAAGCCCTCTTCGGGAAAAAGCACTTTTTTCTCAGCGGCAACGCTGGTTGATGTGGCAATTGCAAACTACCCCTTTACAACAATTGAGCCAAACAGGGGAACAGGGTTTGTTCGCGTTGAGTGCATTGAAAAGGAATTTGGTGTGAAATGCAACCCAAGGCACGGCTACTGCAGCAACGGCACAAGGTTTGTCCCGGTTGAGCTTGTTGATGTTGCAGGCCTTGTTCCAGATGCGCACTTGGGGAAGGGAAAGGGAAACGCTTTTTTGGATGATTTGAGGCAGGCAGATGCCCTAATCCATGTGGTGGATGCATCTGGCTCAACAAATGAGAAGGGCGAGCCTGTTGAGGCAGGCTCGCACGACCCCTGCAAGGACATTGAGTTTTTGGAGAAGGAGATTGAATTCTGGTTTCTTGGGATTATTGAAAAGAACTGGGGCAAGATTTCAAAAACGCCTGCTGAGGGAAAAAGCAGGCTTGTTGCAATAATGGCACAGGCCCTGAGCGGCATTGGAGCCAATGAAAAGAATGTTGAGGAGGCCCTTGAAAAAACAGGGCTTGTGGAAAAAAAGCTCGCACAATGGTCCCAGGATGAAAAAATGGTTTTTGCAACTGCAATGAGGCAGGTTTCAAAGCCGATTGTAATTGCGGCAAACAAGGTTGACATCCTTACAGCTGGGAAAAACCTGCAGAGGTTGCGTGAAAAATTCCCTGAAAAAACAATAATTCCCTGCTCTGGCTTTGCAGAGCTTGCTTTGAAAAAAGCTGCAAAGGAAGGGTTTTTGGGGTATGAGCCTGGCTCCAGGGAATTCAAAAAATTGAAGGACTTGAATGAAAAGCAGGAAAAGCTTCTTGCAATGGTTAAGGAACGCGTTCTGGGGAAGTATGGCAGCACAGGAATCCAGGATGCCTTGGATAAAACAGTTTTTGAGGCACTTGGCTACATTGGGGTTTTTCCCGCAGGGACAAAAAAGCTGGCTGATTCAGAGGGCAGGATTCTGCCAGACTGCATTCTAATGCCAAAGGGCTCAACAGCCCTTGACTTTGCATTCAGGCTGCACACTGACATGGGGGAGGGGTTCATAAGGGCAGTTGATGTAAAGAAGAACTTGATGGTTGGAAAAGACCACCAATTGAAAAACAGGGACGCGATTGAAATAGTTTTCAAGAAGCCCTGAAGCTACTCCTGGACTTTGGTGGTTGTTTCAGTTGTCTTTGTTGTTGTGACTGTTTCCCTTGCCTGGGGCAAAATTTCTTCCTTGGATTCTGTTTCAAGGTCTGACTCGTCCTTTATGACCTTGGCCTTGGCATTTTCAAGCTCTTTTCCCTTGTTGCCAAGCCTTGAAAGCACATAGTAGTAAGCATTGATTGTTTCGTCAAGGGTCAGCTGCCTCTTGTAGCCAAGCCTTGCAATCTCCCTGAAGTATATTTTAACGATTCTTGCAGCAATCTCCTCGTTTGACAAAGACATGGTAAAAGCCCCCTTAAAGCCCCTCTCTCAGAATTGCTTTCTTTATTTCATTAAGCTCAATGCCCTTTCTCTCAACCCTCAGAAGGGCATAAAAGTATGCGTTTATTACCTCGTCAAGGGTAAGCCTTCTCTTAAGGCCATACCTTGCAATCTCAGTGAAGTAAACGTCAAGCATCCTCAGGGCAATTGCCTCATCGCTGGACTCAGAAGCCTGCCCTGCGGAAATTGACTTTTTAACTGTGGAAACAGTTTCACTTGAAGTGGAAATCTTTTTCAGGGTGTCCTCAATAGCCCTTGCAATCTCCTGCCCTGGAAAAACATTCCCTGCAACAACAGCTGGCGCTCTTTGTGCAATTCTCCTGGCAGGACGTTTCCTAACGGTTTTTCGCTTTGGCTTTCGCTTAACAGGCCTCTTCCTTTTGGGCATTTTCCTTTTCAGCTTTCGCTTAACAGGCCTTCGCTTGGGCTTGGGCTTTTTCCCAACAGCCCTTTTCTTTGGTTTTTTCTTAATTGGCTTCCTTTTAACAGGCTTTTTCCCAGCGGGCTTTTTCAAAGCCTTTGTTTTCGGCTTTGCAATTGCTGCCCTTGCAGGCCCTCTCCTTGGCTTGGGCTTTTTCTTGGCGGGCCTTCCCCTTTTCTTTTTGGGGTTTTTGAGCCTGTTCCAGGCTGCAATTGCCTGCTTCATTGTCTTGCCCTGCTTCAATTGCATTGAAATAAAAATATTGTAGGCTGACCTCTTCTTGCCCTTCTTTAAGAGTGCCCTTTTCCTCTGGTTCCAAAGCCTTACAGCCTGCTTGAATGTCTTGCCTGCCTTAATCTGCTGCCTCATAAACCTGTTGTATTCGGAAAGCGCAGCCCTCTTCCTCCTCTTCTTGAGCTTTTCAAGCTCTTTTTTGAGGAGTGAAAGCTCTTTGCCCTGCATTGTAGTGCTCTTCTTGACATTTCTCGTGAGGGCAATCTCCTTCCTCAGGCCCTTCTTAAGGGATTTGATGTCACGCTTGACAGCTTTAGAACCAGCCCTTGGCTTTTTCTTCTTAGCAAGCCTCTTAGCCACTACATAATCACCAATTAATATTAATGGGTTAATAGGGTTTTTATTTGTTTGGGAAAGCCCAAAAAACAGGGTATTAAAGCCTGCCGAGCTTGCTTTTTGGGAAGGCAAGCGAAA
>JAFGDB010000105.1 GCA_016932355.1 Candidatus Iainarchaeum sp.
CCCAAGGCTTTTTCACCCAAGTGAAAAAGGCTTTGCCGAAGGCAATTTTCCCAAGGCTTTTTCACCCAAGTGAAAAAGGCTTATATAATAGAATGCTTATTCTTTAATGGATGAGATATGGCGGAAAAGGATTACCTGGCAGAGCTGATTAAAAAGGTTAAAAGCGAGAAGAGCGCTCTTGGAGTTGAGGGTGATGAGAAGAAAAAGCAGCCTGTGCTGGGCCCAGAGCTTGAGAAGAGCTTCAGGCAGATAAGGGAGGAGAAGCTTGCTGAGGAGGAAAAGCAGAGGAAAGTGGCTGAGGCTGCGGTTGAGGGGAAAGAGGTTGAGGAGGCAATACCTGAGAAAAGCGCTGTTGAGCAGGAGATTGAAAGGGCTGAGGAGAAAAAGGAAATTGCTTCCTATGGGGGCGTTAAGATATACCATGTCCCTGGAAAGGCCTTGCTCTACTACTTTGTGCCGGTTGCAAGGCCCACCAAGTCTGAGAAGAATGTAATCAACACAATAAAGGAGGCTGCAACAAGGCTGATAAGCATCTCGCCCTACAAGATAAGGGAGCCGGAGCAGAGAAGGGCTGTTTACAAGCAGAAGATTCTTGAGATTTTGAGAAGCAGCCCAGAGCTTCACATCCCTGAGAGGAGATTTGAGTTCTACGCTGAATCTGTGGTAAGGGAAATGGTTGGCTATGGGGTAATTGACCCTATTGTTAGGGACGATGGGTTAGAGGAAATAATGGTTATTGGGCCGAACAAGCCTGTTTACATATTCCACAGGGAATATGAGATGATGACAACCAACATAGAGTTCTACAACGACCAGGAAATAATTGACCTCATAAACAGGATTGCGAGGCAGGTTGGCAGGAGGGTTGACATAAGCAGCCCATTGCTTGATGCAAGGCTGCCTGACGGAAGCAGGGTGAATGCAACAATTGCCCCTGCTTCAGTGCAGGGTGCAACACTTACAATAAGGAAGTTCAGGAAGGACCCGTACAGCATGATTGACCTGATAAAGATGAACACTGTTACAGCTGAAGTGGCGGCATTCCTCTGGCTTTGCGTTGAGGGAATGGAGGCAAAGCCTGCAAACATACTTATTGCTGGGGGGACAAGCAGCGGAAAAACCACTACCTTGAACTGCCTTGCAAGCTTTATTCCTGAAAGGGAAAGGGTTGTAACAATTGAGGACACTGCAGAGCTAAGCTTGCCCCTAAAGCACTGGGTAAGGCTTGAGGCAAGGCCGCCTGGCCTTGAGGGCAAGGGCGAGCTAACGCTTGATGTTTTGACAAAGAACAGCCTGAGGATGAGGCCTGACAGGGTAATTGTGGGAGAGGTAAGGCATGATGAGGCATTCACGCTGTTCACTGCACTGAACACAGGGCATGATGGCATGGCAAGTGAAGATGCGTTGATACAGTTTTCTGATGGCTCAATAAGGGAACTCGGCACATTTTGTGAGGGTTATCTTGCAAAATTAGAAACAAAAAAGGACAGGGACATGGAATTTGCAGAAATTAAAAAAGAGGCGCCAGAAATAATTGCAATAAGCAAAGAGAATCTGACGCAGCAAACAGCAAGGGTTAAAAGCGTTTGGAAAAGAGAGTGCAAAACAAGCGTTGCTTTGCAGATGGCATCGGGGAAAACAATAAAAGTCTCGTATGACCACCCTGTGTTCAGACTAAAAAACGGTTTCCTTGAACAGGTTCAGGCGCATGAATGCGAAGAGGGAGACCATCTCTGTGTTATGAATTCTATCAGTGTAAATGGAAAAAAGTTTGGCTCTGAGCAGGCCTACTTTTTGGGTTTGCTGCTTGGTGATGGGCATTTGAGACATGAAGGCCTATTTTTTGAAAACAAAAATGTGAAGCTGCACGGGATATTCCGAAAACTGGCAAAAAGCCTGTTTGGAAAAAAACCAAAACTTTACAGAAGAAAAGATGGGAGAATGAGCTCACAGCTGCATTCTGTGAAAATTGCAACAGAAATGCACAAAAAATTCGACATCCCGTTTGGAAACAAAACAAGGGCATTTGATATACCAAAGGCTGTTGAAGAGTCTGACAACCAATCAGTCGGGCTTTTCCTGCGGGGCCTGTTTGATACAGACGGGCACGCTTCATCCATAAGGAAAAGCGTGTGCCTTGCAACCGCAAATCCACAGGTGAGTAAAAAGGTGCCGCTGCTGCTAAAACGGTTTGGGATAGAAAGTAGGGTGTATAAGCAAGAAAAAGATGGTCGAAACAATTTTGGCCCATATTACCGCATTTTCATAACAGGCGAAGGCAATCTCAAAAAGTTCAAAAACTTTGTTGGGTTTGGACACCAGAAAAAAGCGCAAACCCTTGAATCAATAATCAATGTAAAGGAGAACACGAATGTAGATTTAGTGCCAGACACAGGGCTTTTAATTAAAAGAGTGAGGAAAGCTACAGGCATTACTAAAAAGGGACTTGGATTGAAAGCCGGGCTTGGAAACACAGGATCAAGCATAAACGCTTATGAAACAAATGCGAGAAGCCCTTCAAAGGCGGCTTTAAGAAAAATAAACAAAGCCTTAACAGACGAATTTAACGGAAAAGTCAGAAAAGTGAACAAGTGTGACCCATACAAACTATCCGAAGCAATAATAACAAGCCCGAATAAGAAAGCAATTAAAATTGCACTCGACTTTGCCAAAAAATTGTCTACAGTAGAAGATCTTCAGAAAAAATCTGGGCTAAAAAACAAACTTATTTATTACTACCTAAAGACAGGGAGGCCTTTCAAAAAAGAAAAACTTGCCGAAGCAGTAAGGAGCATCTACCACCACAAAACCGAAGAACTTTCACAAACCAGGAAATTGATAATGCACATAAACTCGTTAACGAGCAATAGTATAATGTGGGATAAAATAGTGAATATTTCCCAAAAAGAGGAAAAGACAAATTACTATGACCTGACGCTAGACAAGTTCAACACATACATTGCAAATGGAATAATTGTTTCAAACTGCATGGGAACAGTGCATGCAAACTCGCCGCAGGAAACTATTGTGAGGGTGACAAGCCCGCCGATGAACGTTCCGGAGGTAATGCTTTCAGGGCTAGACCTCATAGTTGTAGAGCACAAGATACATGACAAGAGGAGGGGCACAATAAGGAGGATTACAAACATCAGCGAGGTAAGCGGCGTTCTCTTGAAAAGGGCGCAGACACAGACAATTTATGAAAGGGACCCTGTAAGGGACACTATAGAGAAAACAACAGTTCCTGTGAAATACCTAAAGGTTTTGCAGGATTTTACCGGCTTAAGCAAAAGCAAAATAGACCAGGAGCTTGAGGAAAGGGCTGAATTCTTAAACCAGCTTGTGAAAAGGAACATAAGGGGTATGAGGGAATCAAGCAAGGCAGCACAGATGTTCCTAATGGAGAACAGGTAGTGGATTTTATGGCAAACCTTGACAGCCTGAAGAAGCGAATAACCTCTGAAGCAAAGCCTGAATCCAAAAAAAAGCAGGAGGAGGAAACCAGGGAAATTGACATGGACAAGGTTGACAAGATTGTCAAAAGGATGCGGGACAAGTACAGGTCAGAGGGGGTTGAATTTGGGGAAGCAAGGGGCGTGCTAAAAGAGCTGCGCGGCATAATAGTTGAGGGACAGGGCGCAGAGATTGAAATACAAAGCGTGGAAGACCTTAAGGAATTCAAGTCAAGGGGAATTCAGTCTCTTGCAAAAGTTTACCTGAAGCTAGGCAAGATCCTGAAGCCGATTGCAAACGCGATAAACAAGTTCCCGGAAATGGAAATGCTTACATTCTACCTTTACTCTGCAAACATGAGGTACAGCAACAAGCAGTACCTTGCTTTAACAGTTGCATCAAGCGCAATCGCCTTCCTGGTTTCACTTGTGCTGTCGCTTGCGGCCCTCACAATTCTGAATGTAAGCCTTGCAACAAGGGCACTGCTTGCAATAATAACCCCTGTCATGGCATTCATAATTTCAACAGTGGTAATCCTGATGATTCCAAAGCAGAAGGCGGTTGCAAGGGGAAACAGGGTGAGCGCTGAACTGCCGTTTGCGCTGAGGCATATGTCAACAGAGCTGAGGGCAGGAATAGGCCTTTACAAAACAATCCAGACAATTGCAACAGCAGACTACGGCGCGCTGTCAGAGGAATTCAGCCAGGTCATAACAGAGGTGGAGGAAGGCGTGGACACACAGGATGCATTAAGGCATTTGGCTTTGAGAACGCAGAGCAAAGCCCTGAGAAATGCAGCCATCCACATAACAAGGGCTTTGAAGACAGGCGGCAACTTAAGCGAGGCAATGACAGACATTGCAGAGGACGTTTCATTTGAAATGCGCGCTTCAATAGCGGATTTTGGGCACAGGATGAACTTTTTGGGGGTTTTATTCATTTTCGGGGCAATTGTTCTCCCGGTTATGGTTTCAGTGCTTGGCGCGGTGAGGAACAGCCCGCTGCAGACAACAACATTGGGGCTTTCAATGATTCCGCTTACAGTGCCTGTGATTGCAGCAGTTTACCTTGCTGTAATCCCATTCATACTGATAGTTTTTGTAGTTTATATCAAAATAGCGCAGCCGAGGGTGTGAAAGAAAATGGAAATATTCAAGGGAACAGGCTTCAGCTTCTGGAAAAAGTACAAGAGGTCACTAAGGCAGGTGAACTTCAAGATCCCAGGAGAGCTCTGGCTGGTGATATCCTTTGCAGCGGCCATATTCCTTGCAATAGTTACAATTACGCTTATACAGCTGCTTTCACTCCCTGTCTCAGCGCTGATGTCGCCAATAGTCTTCATTGTGGCGCTTGACCTCCTGGCAGGCTACCCATACATTCTTGCTGTGAGGAGAAACAACTACATAGAGGAGTCATTGCCTGACGCGCTAAAGCAGATGGCAGACATACTGAAATCAGGCGGCACATACGAGTATGCATTGAGGGAAATTGTTACAGCTGGGTATGGGCCTCTAAGCAAGGAGCTTGAAAACGTTTTAAGGAAGCTTGAGGAAGGCGAAAACCTGGAGAACAGCCTGAACAGCTTTTCAGAGAACGTTGACTCAACCCTCATAAAGAGAACCATCTCAATAATCAACGATTCAATAAAGGCAGGGGCAGGGCTTGCAGACGTGCTTGACGAAATTGCAGATGATGTAAGGGAACTCCACAGGATTGCAAGGGAGAGGCTTGGCGGCACAATCCTTCAGGTCATATTCATTGTTGTGGCAGGAAGCATGATTGCCCCACTCATAATAGGGCTTATTTCAACAGTCATAAACCTGCTGATGGAAACTGCAATTGGCCTAGACCTAACCCCCGAGCAGATAAAGCTTGCAATGTCAACAAACGGCTTCATCATACTGCTGCTGCAGGCATACATCCTCATAGAGGTCATTGCAAGCAGCATAATGGTTGCGCTCATGAGGGAAGGAAAAATGAACAAAAGTATTATATACATCCCACTCCTATTATTGATTGCCTACACGTGCTTCTACCTTGCAGCATTTGTTTCAAGCACGTTGATTGGAGGAATAAAATGAAGCTTGAAGAAAGGGCGCAGGCCTCAATTGAAATGCTTCTCCTCATAGGGGTGGCGGTTGCAATCGCAGCAACAGTTGGCATTCTGCTGAAGCAGGCTGCAACAGGGGCAGCAGAGCAGGCACCAAAACCATAAGGGGAAACGTTTATTAATCAGAAAAAGCAATAAATTAACCAAAAGCACAAGGTGAACAAAATGGATGGGAAAGGCCAAGGTGCACTGGAATACCTGCTGCTCATCGGAGGAGCAGTGCTGGTAGCAGCAATAGTAATAGCCCTCATAACAGGAACAACCGGCGGCCAGCCAGACCCAAGGGCAATGGCAAAATGCGCCCCACTGACAGACTGCAGCAAGTGCCTTACAACAGGGGGAATAAGCGCAGAAAACCAATGTGCAGCAGTCATAGAAGATGCCAGTGGAAAGGAATACAAAATTGTCCATACAGGGGCGTGCACGGATATGAATACAGTCGACAGCTTCAAGTACTGCAGCACTATGAAGACAATTTGATTTTTTTAGGAATTGGAGGAAAAGGAAATGAATGGAAAAGGCCAAGGTGCACTGGAATACCTGCTGCTCATCGGAGGAGCAGTGCTGGTAGCAGCAATAGTAATAGCCCTCATAACAGGCACTGCTTCAGGGCAAAAGGACCCAAGGGCAATGGCAAAATGCGCACTGCACGCAGACTGCCAATCATGCCTTGCAGATGGGGAAAATGAGTGCAAAGTTGTGCTGGATGACACAACAGAAACCCTCTTTGGGGATGGCTCAACTGAAATCTGCGATGCAACAACAGGGGATGTGCCAGCAACAATTGACGACCCTAGCAATCCCGGCACAGCAATTGCGGTGCCAGGCGATTTCAAGTACTGCACCACAACAAAGACTATTTAGCGCTTAAGAGGTTTTGCAATGGAGGAGAGGGCGCAGGTTTCAATAGAGTACTTGCTGATGGCACTTTTCGGGATTACTTTGGCCATAATTGCCGCAATAGTTCTTGACAGCATAAGGGGCGTTGCGCTCTCAGCGCAGGGCGAAATCCTTGACTACAGGGACAGCGCAATCGCAGCCCTCTTGCAGGCACCTTAAAAAATGCGGCGGCCAAAAAATGATTCAATTCCTCTTCTTTTTCACTTTCTCCATTGCCGCGCTTGCAATAGCAGCATACACAGACCTAAAGGAAAGGGTTGTAAAGGATGAAATAACCTACTCAATGGCTGCAGTAGGGCTCTTGGGGCATTTGATAGCAACAATCCTTCAGGCTGATGTAGGGCCTTTCCTCACATGCATTGCTGCAACAATTGCAGCATTTGCCTTTTCGCTGCTTCTCTACAAGCTTGGGGTCTGGGCAGGCGGAGACGTAAAGCTATTCACAGGCATAGCGGCACTGAACCCTGTGAACGCAAGCATTCTTGCAAGGCTTGGGGCAATGCCAGCTGAAATGTTTGGCGCAATTGAAATACCAGTTTTTTTCCTCACCTTGTTCATATTCAGCATATTTGCAATGCTGCCATACGGCATATTCCTTGCTTTGAGAAGGCTTTCAAGGAACAGGGAGCACGGGAAAAAGCTAATAAGGCAGGTCTGGCTCTTTGCAATAGGGCTTGCTGCAATTGGCATTGCGGGAATTGCAGGCACTGCACTGGGCATGGCCTGGCTTGCAGGCCTGCTTTCGCTTGCAGCAGGCACATGGCTTTTGTACTTCCTCCTGAGGCTTTACGGAATGTCAGCCATTTTGATGAGGAAGGCCATAAGGATAACAGAGCTTAAAGAGGGGGAAATTGTGGCAGAAACAATAGTGGAAACAGCCCAAGGCATTGAAAGGCAGCCGGAAATGGGAGTCAAAAATTTAATAAAGCACTTTGCAGTTAATAAAATGGAGAAAGCAATAAAACAGCCAAGGGAAATTGTTTCAAGCAGAAAGGCGCGAGGCGCAACACAGCAGGAAATTGAGGAGCTGAAAAGGCTTGTAATGC
>JAFGDB010000106.1 GCA_016932355.1 Candidatus Iainarchaeum sp.
AACCGGCTTTTCCAGCACAAGGGTTGTTCTCACAGTTTCAACCAATGCCACCACCATAAACATACATCATACAACATATTAAAAACCTTTTTGTCCTGCCCTCTTTACTTTTTTAGCCTTTTTCTTTTCCATGCTGGGAGCATTGCATCCTGAATGCCGCCTCCGCCTTTTCCCTCAAGCGCATTTGCCTGCTTTATTCTGCCTGCCCTTTTGTCTCCTGCTGGAACACCAACAGTAGCATGCGGCCAACCCATTTTTTTCCTTGCTTTTTCAGTGGCATTCATCCTTCTTTTCATTTAAACCCTTTCCACTCGAAGATTGCCTTTTCATACCTTTCAAAGTTGTCTGTCTGCAAAAATTGCCTTCCTGTCATGTCAGCGCAGAAGAGCTTTCCCTCTTTTGCAAGCTGCGGGAATGTTTCCTGCTCAATGCTGACCTTTTTCCCTGCAGGGATGTAATCAAAAATTTTCGGGCTGAGGGTATAAGCGCCTGCATGAATCAGCTTTTTTCCGCCTTTCTCATCAGCTGGCTTTTCGCTGAACTCCACAACCCTGTTTCCATCAATTCTCACAAGGCCGCCTGCCTTTGTGTAATCAATTGTTGCCAGGGCAATTGTTGCAACCGCCTTGTTCTCATCATGCACTTTGCCCATTGCGGCAAAGTCAATGTCCTTCATTTCATCGCCGTTCATTCCGATGAATTTCTTCTCATTCTTGAAATGCTTTTCCGCAATCTTTAAAGCGCCGGCAGTCCCCATGTACTCGTCCTCTACATTGTAGTGGAGCTTGACCCCAAACTGCTTTCCATCTTTAAAAAAGCCTTCAATCTGCTCGTGCTTGTAGCCGACTGCAAGCACTATCTCCTCAACGCCAAACCTTTTCACGCCCTCAATAGCCCACTGCAGTATTGGCTTTCCCTGCACTGGCATAATCAGCTTGCTCAGCTCATATGTTACTGGCCTCAGCCTTGTTCCAAGGCCGCCTGCAAGGATGAATGCTTTTTTGATTCCTATATCCAAAGAGTGGCCTCCATTGCAAATTCCATTTTTATCCCTATATCCAATTTTTGCACGCCTGCATTTTGCCTTTTATTCCAATGTTCACGGCTCCACCAATGCATTTATATTGAATTTATCTATTTAAATTTAATTGATGCAATTGCAGCAATGCAATTCAGTTGATTTAAGGGTTATTGAATTCAGTGCGGTTGGTGTGCAATGATTGGATTGAGCAGCAGCTATTTTGCTTTCAGGGGCAAGGGCGTTTTTGATTCAGTCAAAGCAGTCTTTGACTTGGGCTTTGACACTGTGGAACTTGGCGCAGCCCACAGGTTTGAGGGCAATGCATGGGAAACTGTTAAGGGAATCAAGAAGGAATTTCCTGATAAGAATTACACTGTGCACAGCCTTTTTCCCCCTCCAAGGGAAAGGTACTGGTTTAACCCCTCTCTCGGCCTTACAAAGCAGAACAAGCAGAACATTGACAACCTGTTCAGGGCAGCTGAAATCGTTGAGGCAGAGGTTGTTGGAATACACCCTGGATTTTTGAACGAGCTTGGCTGGGGCTTTGACCGCAGAAAGGGCTTTGACACCCTTGTTGCAAAGCAAGCTTTAGACCCAGAGCAGTGCTGGGCCAACTTCAATGACCTTGTTGGCTATGCAATGGCCCTCTCCGGGAACCTGGGAATTGGCTTTGCTGTTGAGAACATTCATGGGATTGAGGCAAGGCCGCTTGTGAACTCAATTGAGGAGTTCCAGAGGGTTTTCAAGGCCTTTCCAGAGATGAAGCTGCTGTTTGATTTTGGGCACGCGCTCTTTGAGGGAAGCGCTGAAAGCATCATCTCAAACTTTTCTTCGCGGATTGGCGAGGTGCACATGCACTGGAGCCTGCCCTTGTCCAAGAAGCACGACAGGGATGACCACAGCGCAATAACCTCGCAAAAACAATTGGAAATATTCAAGAAAGTGAAGCAATTGAAAAGCATTCCAGTCATTTTCGAGCACGGCACAAATGTGAATGAAGGGCAGGTGCTTGCTGAGAAAAAGATTGTGGAGGCATTTCTGAAAGGGCTTTAGCTGTTTTTTAATGCCTTGGTACATCTTTCAAAGAAATAGGCTTTTTAATTCTTCCAGCTTTCCTTCTTTTTAGCGTGGTTTGATGAAGATAAGCGTTGTTGGAAGCTGGCGTTTTGCAGGTTGGTGCTTTGAGTGAAAATAAGCGTTATTGGCTCTGGCTATGTTGGCCTTGTTGCAGGCGCGTGCTTTGCAGACATGGGCAATGACGTGATATGCCAGGACATAGACCAGGGCAAGATTAAAACCCTTAATGAGGGGAAAATCCCGATTTACGAGCCAGGCCTTGAAGAACTGATTAAGAAAAATGTAAAGGCAAAAAGGCTTCTCTTTACATCAGATTTTGCAAGGGCTGTGGAGCACGCTGACATAATATTCATTGCTGTTGGCACTCCTCCAAGGGATGACGGCGGCGCAGACTTGAGCTATGTTGAGAATGTTGCCCGCGGCATTGCTGCAAAGGCCAAAAAGCCGAAGATTGTTGTTGAGAAGAGCACTGTGCCAGTGCTTACAGGCGAGAGGGTTTACCAGGTGCTGCACTGCTCTAACGGAAACGCTGAAAAGGGAAAGTGCATCCAGCACATGGTTGCAAGCAACCCTGAATTCCTCAGGGAGGGCACAGCTGTTTCAGATTTCATGAAGCCTGACAGGGTTGTGATTGGCTCTGACAGCGAGAAGGCAAAGCAAACTTTGAAAGAGCTTTATGCGCCCCTGAAGGCAAAGGTTGTTCTGACAGACATCAAGAGTGCGGAGATAATAAAGCACGCTTCAAACAGCTTCCTTGCGATGAAAATCAGCTTTATCAACGCGGTTGCAAACGTCTGCGAGAAGACAGGTGCAAACGTGGAGCAGGTTGCTGAGGGCATGGGCCTGGATAAAAGAATTGGCCCAAGCTTTTTGAATGCTGGCATTGGCTATGGCGGCTTCTGCTTTCCAAAGGACGTTGATGCTTTTATCTGGATTGCCGAAAGGAACGGCTATGACTTTGCCCTGCTCAAGGAAGTGCAGAGCATTAACAGGGGCCAGAGGAAAATTTTTGTTAAGAAGGTTGAGGATTCCCTCTGGGTTTTGAAGGGCAAAACCATCGGGGTTTTGGGCCTTGCGTTCAAGCCAAACACCGATGACATGAGGTTTGCGCCAAGTATTGAAATAATAAATGAGCTGCAGGCCCAGGGCGCTAAGGTAAAGGCCTTTGACCCTGAGGCAATGGGGAGGGCCAAGGAGATTTTGAAGGGGGTGGAGTACTGCAATGGCATGTACGAGGCTGCAAAGGGGGCAGATGCGCTGCTTTTTCTCACAGAGTGGGATGAATTCAAGAAGATTGACTTGGGCAAGGTAAAGAAGCTGATGAAGCAGCTCATAATATGCGATGGAAGGAACATGTTTAATCCAGGCGAGCTGAGGGAGCTCGGCTTCAATTACGTTAGCATTGGAAGGCTTTAGAAGCCCTTAAAAACATTCCAGAAATTAAATTATTCGGTTTCAAAATGCAAGTTATAATTCCTGCGGCAGGGTTCGCGACAAGGCTTTACCCTTTAACAGAGAACCAGCCAAAGGCATTGCTTGAGGTAAAGGGAAAGCCAATTCTTGAGCACATAATTGCAAAGCTTGGGCAGCTGCCAGGTATTGAAAGCATCTACATTGTAACCAATGAAAAATTCTTCAAGAACTTTGATGAATGGCTCAGCGGATTCAAGAGCAAAGCCCCACTAAAAATCCTGAACGACGGCACAACAAGCAACGATGACAGGCTTGGCCAAATAGGCGACATACAGTTTGTCATTGACAGTGTGGGTATTGACGGTGACCTTTTGATAATTGCCGGAGACAACCTGTTCAACTTCTCCCTGAACCCTGTTTTCAATTTCTTTACGGAAAAGAGGGCAATAGTGAATGCGCTGTACGACATTGCAGACATTGAGGCTGCAAAGGAGCTCGGCGTTGCTTCAATAAATGAAGAGCACCTTGTAACCTCTTTTGAGGAAAAGCCGGAGCATCCAAAGAGCACCACTGTTTCTTTGGGCATATACCTTTTTCCAAAGCAATCTGTTAAGGAAATCAAGGCCTTTCTTGGCCAGGGCGGAAAGCCTGACAAGATCGGCTACCTCATGAAGTGGCTTACCGGCAAAAAGGAATTGTACGGGTTTGCATACAAGGAAAAGTGGTTTGACATTGGCTGGCCAGCAGCTCTTGAAAGGGCGAGAAAGGAGTTTGTCCCATAGCAGTGGTTGTGGCAATTGTGTTTTTATGGGTGGGCCTATGGAAATTCTGCTTTTAAGGGAATTGGGGCTTTTTATTTGGTGGTTCTGAATGAAAACAGCTGTTGTTACCGGGGGAAGCGGCTTTATTGGCTCGCACCTGTGCCAGGTGCTTTTGGAAGAGGGCAGTAAAGTAATTGCTGTTGACAGCCTGGTCACTGGCAGCAGGGCGAACATTTCCGGCCTGCTTGGCAATGAAAATTTTTCCTTCATTGAGCATGACATCACTGTTCCGCTGGAAATTGATTCCGGTGTTGACAGGGTTTACAACCTTGCAAGCCCTGCTTCTCCCATAGATTTTCCAAGAATCCCCCTGGAGATTCTTGCGGTAAATTCCCTTGGAACAAAAAACATGCTTGAGCTTGCTCTGGAGAAGAAGGCAAGGCTTTTGGAGGCTTCAACAAGCGAGGTCTATGGCCAGCCCCTGGAGCACCCGCAGAGGGAAGCCTATTTTGGCAATGTTAACACAATTGGTGAAAGGTCATGCTATGATGAGGGAAAGCGCTTTGCCGAAGCTTTGGTGTCAGCCTATGCAAGGGCAAAAAAATCTGATGTGAGGGTTGCCAGGATTTTCAATACTTATGGGCCGAGGATGAGGAAGAATGACGGCAGGGTTGTGCCAAACTTCATAATGCAGGCCCTGCAGAACAAGCCGATAACCGTTTATGGGAATGGAAAGCAGACAAGGTCCTTCTGCTTTGTGTCTGACCTGGTTTCAGGCCTTATGAAGCTCATGGAAAGCAATTACACAAAGCCTGTTAACCTTGGAAACCCAAGTGAAACAACAGTGCTTGAGCTTGCTGAAAAGGTTAAGGAAATTGCAGGCAGCAGCAGCAGGATTGCCTTCAAGGAGCTGCCTGAGGACGACCCAACAAGGAGAAAGCCTGACATCTCTGTTGCGTTAAGGGAGCTGAACTGGAAGCCAAAGGTCAAGCTTGATTCAGGCCTGGAGAAAACCATTGAGTGGTTTAAGGCCGGCAATTAGGTGCTTTTTTTATGGGTTACACAAGGTATCTTGCCCTAATCGGCATAGTTCTGTTCCTTTACATCCTTTGCAGCGTTGGCCCGTTTGAAATTCTTGGGAATTTTTCAAAGATTGACTTTTCCATTTTTGCAGTTGTCCTTGCCCTGGTTGTTCCAATACTCTTGCTGAAGGGCCTGAAGCAGCAGATTCTTGTTTCAGCCGTTGGAAAAAGGCTTTCCCTCGTTGAAAACACCAGGGTCTGGCTTATCGGGTTTTTCTTTGGCTCTGTTACGCCTGCAAAGGCAGGCGATTTCCTCAGGGCGCATTACCTTAACAAGTGCTGCGGGCTTTCTTTGGGCGCGGGGCTTGCTGCAACCGCAATGGAGAGGATTCTTGACCTGCTTTTCATGTTCTTGGCAGCTGTGCTTGGCCTTCTTTTCTTTTCGCTGGAGTTCTCAATCGGAATTGAGGTAATCTCTGTCCTTGTTGGGTTCCTTTTCCTGTTCGTGATCGGCCTTGCTGTGCTCTCAAGGAAGCGATGGGTTTCCTTCCTTCTAAGGCCAATCTTCAAATTTTTGCTGCCCGAAAAATTCAAGGAGCGCTTTAAGTCAGGCTTCCATGACTTTTACAATTCAATCTTCCCGCTTGTAAAGAAGAGGCAGGCAATGCTCACACTTGCTGTTTTGACTGTGGGCAGCTGGCTTCTCATAATATTCCAGTACTACCTTATAGCGGTTTCGCTGCAGCTGCCTGTCTCATTTGAATTAATCCTCTCGGTAATGCCCGCTATACTCCTGATTGAGGCGCTGCCGATTTCCTTTGCAGGCGTTGGGACAAGGGACGCTACAACAATTTTCCTCCTGGGCTTTGCGGGAATTGCAGCTGCTTCAGCTGTTTCATTTTCTCTGGCAATTCTTGCAATGAATATGCTGACAACACTTATAGGGCTTGCTGCCTTAACAAGCTTCAAGGGAAGGGAGGCCCTGCCAAAATGAAGAAAACCCTTTCAGTAATTGTCCCTGCCTTCAATGAGGAAGCCAGGATAAAGCCCTTTTTGGAGCAGCTGCTCTCCTTCAAGCAGAGAAACAGCTTTGTAGCTGAAGTGATTGTTGTAGATGACGGGAGCACTGACTCAACGCTTTCAATCCTTCAGGGCTTTGGCAACAGGCTTAAAGTTATAAGCTACAGGCCAAACAAGGGAAAGGGCCATGCTGTGAAAACAGGAATCCTTGCTGCAAGGTCTGCGCTTGTGTGCTTCATGGATGCTGACGGCGCAACCCCTGCCTCGCAGCTTACAGACATGTACAATGCCCTGCAAGGCAATGACGTGGTTGTTGGAAACAGGAAAACAGAGAGGGCAAGGATTATTGCTCGCCAGCCCCTGTACAGGCGCTTCCTGAGCTGGGGCTTTAACACAAGCGTTCAAATCCTCTTCAACTTCAACGTAAAGGACCTTCTCTGCGGCTTCAAGGGCATGAGAACAGATTTGGGAAAGGAGATTGCAGCAAAGATGGTTTCCAACAGGTGGATTTTTGACGTGGAGCTTATTGCAAGGGCCAATGCCCTAGGGGCAAGCTTTGGCGTTATCCCAATAGAGTGGAGCCATGTAAAGGGCAGCAAGATGAAGATCGGCCTCAACACAGTCAGCATGTTCCTGAAGCTGGTAAAGCTCAGGATTGACCTCGCAAGGGAAAAATAAATCTCACTTTTTAATCTGGGCTCTACTGGAAAAAATAGGCCCTGGTTTTAATTCCAGGCCTTGGC
>JAFGDB010000012.1 GCA_016932355.1 Candidatus Iainarchaeum sp.
CTGCTGGGCCTTATTCCCTCTTTGCGTTGTCATCATTCTTCCAGCCACTTGAAAGAAGTCTTAACTGAAGCTTTGTAATGCCATAAAGTTGAAGCCGCATATCTGTCCTTGATTGAATCAAAGTAAGCCATTAACTCGTGTTTAGTCATTTCAGGAAAAGGCTTTAAACCACCCTTTGAAAATGGCGGAATTCTTTATTTAAAACAATTACCGGTGTTTAGTTTTATACCATGAGAATACTGAAAATTGATGAGAAGGCAGGCTTCCTGCATTTGGTGCCGCAAACAGGCGATGACTTCTGGCACCTGGAAAGGGTAATTGAAAAGAAGGATTTGGTTAGCGGGGAAACAGACAGGAAGATAAAGCCAAAAGTGGAGGGGGAAAAGGCAGAGAGGATAAAGCTATTTGTAAAGCTCAGCGTTGAAAAGGTTGAATTCCACAGGTTCATTGGGAAGCTCAGGGTTGAAGGAACAATTGTAGAGGGCAAGCCAGCCGAGCTGATTGAACTGGGGGCACACCAGAGCATTGACCTCGAGCTTGGAAAGCCTGTGAAGATTGAGAAAACCGCGTTGAAAAAATTCCAGGTTGAAAGGATTAGGAAGGCGGGAGAGCAGGCAAAGCAGGCCAAGGTTTTGCTTGTGGCAATGGATGACGAGCAGGCAAGCTTTGCAGTGCTCAGGCAGTTTGAGCTAGAGGAAGGCCCAACAATCCGAAGCGGGAAATCGGGAAAGCAGTTTGAATCAGACTCTGTTGAGGGCAAGTACTTTGGGGAAGTGTTTGAAAAGGCAAAGGAAAGCAGGGCAAAATATGTGGTGGTTGCAGGCCCTGGCTTTGCAAAGAACAAGTTTGAGCAGTTTTTGAAGGGAAAGGGGAAGGGGGAAATGCAGTTCTTCTTTGCGGCAGCAAACAGCGTTGGAAAAACAGGCCTGCAGGAGCTCCTGAAGGGAAACGCCCTTGACAGGGTTGTGCAGGAAATCCAGCTTGTAAAGGAAACACAGATTGTTGAAGAGTTTCTGGCAGAGCTGGGGAAGGACAGGGCGCTTGCAGAATACGGCTTTGAGCAGGTTCAGAAAGCAGTTGAGTGCGGCGCTGCCCAAAAGCTTCTTGTGGCAGACAAATTCCTCCTGGAGAACAGGGAAAAGGCTGAAAAGCTGATGCAGGAAGCTGAAAAAATGCGTGGGGAAGTGCACTTGGTTAATTGCGAGCATGAGGCAGGGGAAAAATTGGTGAACCTAGGGGGGGTAGCCGCCCTGCTGCGCTACAGGATTTCTTAGGCTAGCGGAGATTGAATTCCCTCCACTTTACGCGCTTGGCCTCAACAATTGCCTTTACCCTCTTCTGCCTTTCATTCAGGGTGCTTTTGCCTGACTTGAACTCGCAGAATGTAATCTCATCATCGCCAAAGGCAATGCCGTCAATCGGGCTGCCCAGGAAACGGAAGCCCTCGGTGTCAAAGGGGAACTCGCTCAAAAAAGGCATGAATTGCTCAGTCATTTTTCCATACTTCACAGACTGGCTGCTCTTCTGGAACCTTAAATCGGAAAGCGCCTCTTTGAGGCTGAACAGTTTCCCAAGCAGGAAAATAACCAAAACGGCGAGAACAAAAACTGCAATTGCAAGAAATTCAGCAAGCATAAGAAGAATCAATAATACTTTGTTCCTTCGCCTGTTAAAATGACCATCTTGAATTCCTTGCCTGCCTCCCTTAAGGCAGCGAGCAAAGCCATGTGCTCCTTTCCTGAGCCGCTTACAAGAGAAATGCAGATTTCATCAACAGCGGGGAGCTTTTCCTTTATGGTGTCCTTCAGTATGTTGAAGCCTGCCCTGTTGTTGACAATAATCCAGTCAACCTCCTTGCTTGGCGAGAAATTCTCCTTGCCCCAGTCGTTCCCGACAAGAAGGATTGCATCCCACTCTTCCTCACTGATAAGCCTTGCAATATGGCCCCATGTGCCCTTTCCAACCCCTAAAACAGCCATTAAAGCCCTAGTCAATTTTGGTCACCAAATTTTGTTTATTAAATTCTACCAGAATAAAGCTTTTAAAAGCAGGGCTTTTTACACGGTGAAGAATTTCTTGGTTTTTCTGTACATTTCAAGCAGTTCTTTGCCTTTTCCAGAAACGCTGTAAAAGACCATGCTGCCGGGCCTTATCTCCTCAACCACCTTTAGCTTTACCATTGAATCAAGGATTTCACCTAAATCATTCCACTCAATGAAGGGGAACTCAGCGTGGATGGATGAAGCAGACTTTGCGCTAAGGGCAAGGGACTCAAGCATTTTGATGAGAACATTGCTCCTGGACAGCTCATAAAAGCCGGGGTTCTCCTCAAGAAAAAGAATCCAGTCATCAATTGCAGTCATTGCAGGAAAAATAAGGGCTTCCCATTATTTAAAGCTTTTTTGAAAAGGGCAAACTGCAAAAACACGGAAAAGGGAATTTGTCCAAAGCTTTTTTGAAAAGGCCCTGCAAAAAAAAAAAAAAAAAAAAAAAAAAAACACACCCCA
>JAFGDB010000013.1 GCA_016932355.1 Candidatus Iainarchaeum sp.
GGCGCATTTGGGTTGCGGTTGCAGGCGTTTCCAACAGCGCGGGAGGCAGTGGGATTGCCAAGCGCAGCAGCAATTTCCTTGTAAGCGGTTACTTTTCCCCGCGGGATTTTTGAAAGGAGTTTCCAAACAGCGGAATCAAACTCTGAGGGCAAGCGCTTCACTTATTATTCCTGTACAAATTGTTCTTTTTAATATACTGCAAAACAGAAGCGTTAACAAGGGGGGAAACATCTTCTCCCTGGAGGAGCTTTTGCCTTACGCCAGTGCTGCTCAAGTCAACGCGCGGGGCATCCCAGAGAATAATGCAATTGCCCTTTTCCTCGCTGAGAAGGCTGCCCTCAAGCCCTTCAAAGCCTGGCTCTGGAACAACAATTACCTTTGCCACTTCAAGGATTTGAGAGGCATCCTTCCAGGAATCAAACTCCTGCACCAGGTCAGAGCCTATTGCCCAGACATATTCATTATCAGGAAAACTCCTCTTGGCCTTGTGGATTGTTTCAATGGTGTAGGTTGGGTTTTCATTGAAATCCACAAGCTTCAGGCCGGGCTTTCCCGCAATTGCAATCTCAATCATTTTCTTTCTGTGCGAGATATCGCTGACATTCTCTGCTCTCTTGTAAACATGCCAGTACACTGGGATAAACCAGACCTCTTCACAGTCAGTGAATTCAAGCAGGGAAAGAGCGGCCTTTACATGGCCTTTGTGCACTGGGTCAAATGTTCCGCCGAATAGAGCCACTTTCATCAGGTCACCTTGAAACCTTGAGGCTGAAGTCGCGCCACCTTGTCGCATAGGTCAGGGAGCCCATTGAAATAATGTCAGGCTTTGCCTTGGCATATGTGCTGAGGTTCTTCATGTTTATGCCGCCGCTTAATTCAATCTTCCCTGAGAAAACTTTTCTCAGCTTTTTAATTGCAGCCGCAGCTTTTTTCGGGGGCATGTTGTCAAGCATTATTATTGAGGGCCTGGCCTTTGCAGCAAGCAGGGCCTGCTTCAGGTTTTCAACCTCAACCTCAACCTTCATTCCAGGTTGCTTTTTCCTTGCGGCAAGGACAGCATCGCAAGGGGATTTGAAGAAGGGAACATGGTTGTCTTTCAGGAGAACAAAACTGCTTAGGTTTGTCCTATGCGGCCAGATTCCTGAAAGGGAAGCTGCCTTCTTGTCAAAGAGGTTGAAGCCAGGCATTGTTTTTCTCGTGAGGGCAATTGTTGCCTCCTTGGAGAGCTTTTTTGCCTCATTGCAGATGGTTGCAACCTCGCTCATTCTTCCAATAACATTCAGGGCAGTCCTTTCAACAGAGAGAATGCCCTTGTTCAGGCCATGCAGGCGCATTACTGTTGCCCTGTTTTTTACTTTGGAACCGTCTTTGAAAAGGGGCTTTGCTTTTACCCCCTTTGAATTGAATAGGAATTTCGCTTCTTCAAGACCTGCAACAGTGCAGGATTCCTTTGCAATAATCTTGGCATTGCATTTTTGCTTTGGGAGGACAGCGCTTGTTACATCACCATTGCCAATATCTTGCTTAAGGAATTGCTCGAGCTGTTTCTTCATTTCGCTTGAGAGCATTTTAAATCAGTTAAACAAGTAAAAGGGGAAAGGTTAATTAAAGGTTATTTTTGGAAAACCCCCAACAAGGCTGGAAAGGTTAATTAAAGGTTATTTTTGGGGTAAAATTCCGGCGAGGCAGAATTGGTTAATTAAGGTTTATTCTTGGCACAAAATTAATTCAGGGTGTTTCACTGCCATTTGCGCAGTGCAAGCTGTAAATCCTTATGCTGCTCTGCATACTCGCGCAGCGGAATCTTTTTCATTGCAGCGTCAACTGACTGCCTGGCGGCAATTGCACCGTGCATTGTTCCAAGAGGATGGCCATGAATTCCACCGCCCATTTGGACAACAATATCGTTGCCCATTGCCTCCAGGAGAGGGGGAACCTTTCCTGGGTGCAGGCCTCCAGAGCAGACTGCAAGCATTGGCTTAACGTGCAGCCACTTTTCTGAAAGAATATGCTGCTTTTTGCCAGACCTTATAAGGGAGTGCTCTATTTCCTCCCCAATGGCTTGAACCTCCTGCCTCCTGCCCTGCATTTTTCCCACGATTGCGCCAACATGGATTTGGTCAAGGCCTGCAAGCCTTGCAAGCTTTGCAACCATAAGCATTGAAATGCCGTGCTTTTCATTAAGGGTGAAGGCAGCATGGCCTGCCCTGTGGGCGTGCAATAACAGGCCAAGGTCTGCATCCCTCAAATCCTGCAAGGCAGACCAGCCAACTGTTACAATGTCAGCCATTGCATACCTGCCGCCTGCCTTTTTCACAAAGCGGGCGCGGCGCATCATTTCATTGAAGGGGGCAGTAACATTTGGCATGTAGGCCTTTTTTTCGCCTGTTATCTGCTCTGCCTTCCTGCGCATTTTCAGTGTTTCCTTAACGCGCTTTTCAAAATTGTTGAATTTCAGGGAGGAAAGGTTTTCATCATCCTTCACAATGTCACAGCCGCCAGCCCAAGCCTGGAAGGCAACCTGGGCATGCTGCTTTTCATCAAGGCCGAGCTTGGGCTTTACAATGGAACCAAGCAGCGGCCTCTTTTTCACGCGCAGGGTTTTTCTCACGCCCTGAATCCCGAATTTCGGCCCCTTAAAAGATTTGATGTAGGAATTTGGGAAATTGATGTCAAGCAGGCGAAGGTTGCGGACTTCCTTCATTCCAAAAACGTTTCCTGCAACCGAACTGAGAAGCTGGGGGATATTTCCCTCCTCAAAAAGTTCCTTGGGGTAGGCAATTTCAATAAGCCTGCTTTTCCTGTTCAGGGAGAAAACCCTTGCGTGGAGCTTTCTTTTTAGGGAATTTGAAAGGGTTGAAATGTCTGTCCATGTTCCAATGCTTGATTCAGAGGCAACAGCCTGGGCTGCCTCATTGAAGGAAACTCGCCTGCCAGGCTGCAGGTAGAAAAGTGCAACAAGGTCATCTCTTGGCTTGTAGCCTGGTTCAAGGTAACCTGAATAGGATTTTTCCATTTGAAATCGGATAGAATAGGTTCAAGGTATTATTTAATTATTGCTGAAAATTACCAAAGCCGGCTCTTAAAATCAGCCCCTTTGCCTCTTTTTCTTGAGCCTTATTTCATGGTCTCCTTCGGACTTTGAATTTTTTGTGCTTTGCGCCGGGAATCTGTGCCAGGAAAAGCCTGCCGCCAATGTTCATAAGGCCGTATTCAGCCTTTTCTTTCTCCATTACCAAAAACCTCCGGTTAGATGGCTGGCTTTAATCAGAATCTTTGATTTTATTTCTGCAAATTGCTTGGCCTGCTTGAGAGCAAAATCCTCCCTAACAGCATTGTAGAAAAGGAGGGCCTTTGCCCTGCCGCAGCACTGGTCAGCCTGCTTTGCAGAAAGGAACGATGAACCACACAACATGCACTTGAAATAAAGCGGTTCATTTATACCCAATCAACCACCTCCCTTAGATAGCATTAATTATCAATATTGATAATCAATACTGCTATATGATAGCAGGAAAGGTTATTTAAACATATTGATTATCAGTATAGATAATCAATTGCCTTTGATTTCAATGATTGACAAGGAAACGGAAGACAGGATTTTTGAATTTATAGTTGGAGCAAAGGAACCCATCCACAATACTGACATAGCCAAAGCCCTGGACATTAACAGGGTTACTGTTACAAAGTATTTGAGCGTTCTGCACTCAAAGGACCTTATTGAATTCAAAAACATAGGGATGGCAAAGGTCTGGTTCCCTGTGGAAAGCCCTTTGCTAAAGGCATTTGAAACAAATGACGAAAGCAACAACATGATCTCTGCGCTAAACAGCCTGCATGATGGGGTGTGCGTTATTGGCAGCGACATGAAAATTGTCTGGCTCAACAGGGAAATGGAGAAAAGGCATACCAAGCTTGCCCAGCTAAAGGGCAAGAACTGCTTTGACGTGTTCCACGAGGAAAAGGAGATTTGCAGCAACTGCCCAAGCAAGAGGACACTTGAAAATGGGAAAAACAACAGGGCAATAATCAAAAGGAAAGGCGGCGCAATAGAAATTTCAACATCGCCGGTAAAGGGCCCGAGGGGAAAAACAGTTGCAGTAATTGAAATAGTGAGAGTTGTAAAGTAAGGCTAAAAAGGCAAAAACCTAAAGCCAGCCATTTAAAGGCAGCACGGCAAGCTTTAAATAACCCAAAAAGAGCCCCACCTAAAGCCCTGCCATTTAAAGGCAGCAGGGCAAGCTTTAAATAACCCAAAAGAGCATTCTATTCCTATGATAGTAACTATTACAGGGCTTAGCGGCTCAGGGAAGAGCACGCTTGCCAAGGGCATTGCAAAAGATCTTGGCTTGGAGCACTACAGCGCAGGCGACTTCCTGAGGGAGATTGCAAAAGAGCAGGGAAAAACCCTGATGCAGCTGCACGAGGAAATGGAGAGAAACAGGAAAATAGATGACCTGCTTGATGAAAGGACAAAAAGGCTTGGCAGGGAAAGAAACAGCTTTGTGATTGACGGAAGGGTGGCATGGCACTTCATTCCAAATTCAATTAAAGTGTTTGTAACAGTTGACCTGGAGAAAGCTGCAGAGCGCGTTTTCAGAGACAGGAGGCCCGGCGAAAAGGAGAACAGCAGCCTGCAGGAAACAAAGCGCAACATGAGGAAAAGGAACGAAATGAACAAGGCAAGGTACAAAAAGCTCTACGGCATTGACTATTTGGACAAGAGGAATTACGACATAGTGGTTGACACAACAAAGAGGAATGAAGAGCAGACAAGGGAAAAGGCAGTAAGGGAAATAAAAAGGGTTGAAATGGAAAGGGCAGGCAAAGGGGGAAAATTGCCAAAGCAAGATAAAAAAACCAAACCCCAAAACAGGTTTTTAAATGGCGGCAAAGAGAAGAGCAGGCAGAAGCAAAGGGCACTGCTTTGACAGGAAAGCGTGCCTTACATGCGGAAGGCACCTTGTGCTTGAGGCAAAGACAGCAGAGTATGAGGCAGACATGTCGAAGCAAACCATTGAGAGAACTATTGCAAAAATCAGGGAGTTCCAGAAAAGGATGGTTGAACAAGGCCTGCTTGATGCAAGGGACAGGCTTTCAAGGCTGCCAGAGCAGGAGCTGATGATAAAGGACCTTTTGCCATTGCAGGGAGACCTATACCACCCAAACAAGTTCTGCTATGTTGCAAACAGGCCAGTGCTTGAAATGCCAATACTTGTAATAAAGCTTGGCGGCATACCAATATCCAAGCTTGACCCAAAGCTGGCTAAGCTTGCAAGGCAGGGCAAATATGTAATACTTGACGGGCATACAAGGTCAGCAGTAAAGCTCTCAATGGCAAAAATCAAAAGCAAGGCAAAAATCAAGGCAGTTGTTCTCGTAGGGCCTATCGCAGCAAAATACTTTGAAACACACTACAAGTACAGGACAGAAACCGGAGTTAAAAGCGTTGAAGACCTGATAGAAAGGGCAAAGTATGAGGTTGAGCCAAGAACCCTAAAGAAGAAAAAGCACCCTGAAGCATGCCCAGGGGTAAAGGAAAAGAGAAAATAGGCTGCTGGCCTGCATCCAAAAGGCAGCTCAAATAAAAAAACACTATTCACTGGGTTTTATTTAAGAGCCTGTCCCAGTCAAGGACATTCTTCACTATCCTAATGGCCTGCTGAC
>JAFGDB010000014.1 GCA_016932355.1 Candidatus Iainarchaeum sp.
CTTTGTTGAACCCCAGGAACTGCAGGTGAACAAGGAAAAAATGCTTGAGAATTTTATAATGGGGAAGGAGAAGCAGCAGGGCGCATGGCTTGATTTGCTGGGCAAGGAAAACTTCAACGCAGTTGATGAAATGGAAAAGCCAGAAATTGGCCCGGAATTGTGGAGCAGGATTGTTTTTGACTGCATTGCCGCCTTTAAGGGGGAAGAGGGCAAGGTAATTGACGCCCTGATTCCATTATGGCTTGGCAGGAACTACTCCTTTATTGAGGAAACAGAGAATTTGGGAAATGAGGAGGCAGAGAAACTTATTCTGGAACAGGGGAAAGTGTTCTTCAAGAACAGGGGATACCTGCTTGAAAAAATTTAAGGGGAAAAGGCATGGCCTTCAACGCTTATTTCTGCCGGCTCCCCAAGAGAGCCCCGAACAGAGAATTTCACTGGCAGGAATTTCTCCGTTACAGCAATGTTTGTAAGGCAGTGCTGCGTTAATTTTGTTGCGCGGATTTCACTCTTGCCTTTTGCAAGCGCCATGAAGGGGATTAGCTGGTCTGCAAGGTGCGAATCGCAGGGCTGCTTGGCCTCAAGCTCAGCGAGCAGGGCCTGGGCCGCCTCCTTTCCAACCTGCTCTGCAGGCTTGCCCTTCATCCCAAGGGCAGAGCCGGAGAGGACCGCCCCCTTGGAGAAGCGGGCAAAGACAGAAATTGCAGAGCCGATTGTTGCAAGGTGCTCGCTGCTCTCAATTTTCTCAATGAAATCCAAGTTCAGATGCTGCAATGCATGCCTTGCCGCAACAGCTTGGTTTCTGCTCACATCTTTGGGCAGGGAAGCGCTGCTTGAAACAATTTCAATGGATTCAAGGCCGCCAAGCTCTGTTAGGGATATCGGCTTTAGCGGCAGCTTTGCAGGCTTGCTTGAGAAATGGACAACACCCTGGCCCTTTGGGAAAAAGCCCCTTTTTCTAACCTTCAAATCAAGCCTTGCGCCTGACTTGCGCAGCACAGGAAAAAGAGCAGCCTGCAGGAACTCAACCGGCGGCGCCCAGGCAACGTTTGTGCCGCCAACAATGCGCAGCTTTATTTCCTGGAGCAAAGAAACAGGCAGCACCTGCTGCAGGAGAAGGGAAATGCTTCCTGCAGTCCCAATCCTCACATTCAGGTTGGCTGGCTTTATTTCATTTGGGGAAAACTCCAATTCTGTTGAGTTGGGTTTTGCCCCCCTGAGGCCTGCACTGCAGATTTCTGCAAGGGTTTCAGCTGCTGCCAAATGCTGCGGCTTAAGGCCTGGCTTTGGCCTGCTTGCCCTGGCCTTGGTTATTTTTACCGGCTTTCTTGCCAGGGCAGACAATGCAAGGGCTGTCCTGATTGTCTGCCCGCCGCCCTCCATCATTGACCCGTCAATTTCAATTGCATCAGCCATTCCAACCACTAAATCCTTACAACAACCTTTCCTTTAATTGAATGCGCTACGGCAGCCATTGCCAGCAGCAGGCAGCCAAAGACAATGAATGGAAACTGCAGGCTGAAAAGCTGGGCCAATGCGCCAAGCAATGCTGTTGTTGCAAAAGCGCTGAAATTTATTGTTGCGTGCTGCACACCAGTCATTTCCCCGTCTTTAACCCTTGGCGTGATGTCTGTTACAAGGCCGTTGACTGCAGGCTGCATTAATGCAAGCACCAGACCCAGGAAAAAGCAGGCTGCAAAAAAATCAATTGAGGCAGTTGAAATGGATGAGATTGCAAGCAGCGCAAGGCCCAAAAGGAAAAACCCGGCGGATATCACCCTTATTTTTCCAATAGAGTCAGCCAGCTCTGCGAAGAAGAAGGAGAAAAGGTAGGGAACGCTAATGACAGCAAAAAGTATTGAAATCTCGGCAAGCCCAAGGTTTAGCGAAAGCGCATACAATGGAATCAGGAAGGCAATTATTGCAACAACAGACCTCATGAAGAATGTCATCAGCAGGCAGACAATTCCAACAAACCCCATTTCCCTGATGTCTGAAATTTCCTTTCTGAAAATCTTGTCCTCGCTTACCACGCCCTTAACGCCCTGCGCAAATGTTTTTCCCTTGTCACCCGCCCTTGAAATAACCGCCGCGGAAATTATTGGGAAAGGGATAAGCAGGAGGAAAAGCCAGTGCAGGCTGGCAGTGCCCAAACTGAAAAACAAGACCAGGGGAACCACAAGCAGCGGCGCCACAACATAGGAAAGGTTGCAGAAGGTAACATAAAGCCCGAACACGGCAGAGGTCTCGCCCTTTGGGGACTTTTCCCTTATAAAGCCCTCAACCATTATCCAGAAAAGAACTGAAATGCTGTGGAAAAGCCTTGCGAAAAAGAGGGCAATGATTGAATGGAAGGGCTGCAAAAAGGCAACTGAAAAGTAAAGCAGGCCGATAAAGGGGTAGGAAAGCAGTGAAACAATTGAATACTTTATCTTGCTGACCCTGCCTGCAAGGCCCCCGACAGGGATTGAAAGAGTTATGCCCACCAGGAAAACAAGGCTGTAAAGCAGGCCTGTGACAAGGTAGTTGTTGACAATGCTGTTGACAAAGATTGAAAAGAAAGGGTCAATTATGCCCCAGGCAAGCATGTAAACAAACATGCCGAAAACAACTGTTTTAACATCCTTTGGAACAGCATTCAGGTCACGCGAAACCCTTGTGTAAAGGAAATAATAATAGTGGCGCAATTCAGAACCTCCTCACTCTCTTAATAAAAGTGCATTAATTTTAATATAAGTAGCCCCTAAGGTAATAGCATGAACATTCTTGTGACAGGCAGCAATGGTTTTGTAGGCAAAAGGCTGGTGCAGGCTCTGAACAGGCAAGGCCACAATGTTAAAGAATTTGATTTAAGCCTTGGAAATGACATAACTGATTTAGGGCAGTGCAAGCAGGCAGTAAAAGGAATTGATGTTGTTTACCATTTGGCTGCTGTTCTGGATGAGGAATCAGCGCAACTGGAAAAGGCAAATGTAAAGGGAACAGAGAACATTTTGGAAGCTGCAGCCAAGCAGAGGTGCAGGCAGCTCATTTACCTCAGCACTGTGGGCGTGCATGGGAATTGCAAAGCAAGGGTTGACGAGAAAGCAAGCTTTGCCCCTGTTACAAATTACGAGAAAAGCAAGGCAAAGGCTGAACAAATTGCGCAGGAATTCCAGGAGATGGTTCCAATAACCGTTTTGAGGGCTGCTTTGGCCCTTGGCCCAAACGAATACTGGAAGCAGATAATTAAACTGGTTAAGAAGGGCTTTCCCCTGATTGGCGGGGGAAAGCAGGTTTGGCAGACAATTTACATTGACGATCTGGTGGATGCATTGCTTTTTGTTTTGGGAAAAGAAGCCTGTTTTGGGGAAACATTCATTGTTGCAGAGCAGGAACAGCACTCTTTGAGGGAATTGTATGCAGAAATCCAAAGGCAGCTGGGCATGGAAGTCAAAGTGAAAACAGTGCCTGTTGCAATGGCAAAACTGGGGGCACTGCTTTACAAGCTGAAAGGCAGGAAGAGCATTATAAAGGCAGAGCACATTGACAGGCTTGCGAGAACAAGGAATTACAATACAGGGAAATTGAATGCTCTTGGCTGGAAAGCAAAAACCGAAATGCAGGAAGCAGTTAAGAGGACTGTTGAGGGCCTTAACGCTTACTGACAACAAACTTACCCTGCTTTTTATCATATGTGTAGCCAGGCATTGCAACATATTTGAAAGCAAAAATTTTGCCATACTTTGAAGTAATGTGCCTTCTTGCCTTGGTTCTCAACTCAGCCAGGATTTTTGGCCTTTCCTCATTAATAGACATTGTTTTTGCAATCCTCCTTTCCTCTGCTGCAGCCTGCTTCAAATAATGGCACAATTCAAGGTATTTTTGCTCTCCAAGCCCCTGGAATTTCTTCGTTGGGGCAATCAAAACCCGGCCTGCGGGAACAATTTCCTTTGCAGCCCTTCTAGCCGCTCTCTTTGCATGCTCAGCCAACTCTTGCCTTGAAAGCTGTTTCCCTGCTGTTTCAACATCCATTTCAAGTCTTGTTGCAAAGTTGACCTCGGCCCAGCCAGTGTCAACAAACTCTATTACCTTTGTTAACTTGCCGGCCTTTCTAAGGCCCCTAACATACCTAAAAAAATCGCCAACCCCAACATCAGCCTTGGGTGAGCCGACATGGGTGTGCATAATGAATTTGTCGCTCCGAGAGAGTGATGCTGAACGAACTTTGTTGGGCCACTTTCTTCTGGAAATCCCCCTAATGGTTTTTCCAGGGGCCTTTGCAAAGGCATGCTCCCTTACAAGAGGTGTTTCAAAACCAACAAAATTTCCAGGCCTTTTCCAATCCAGGGCAGCCTTAACAGCCCTTCGCCTGAAATCATCCCGAATCCTGCCCCGAACAAGAACCATTGGGGAAACCGGCTTTTTTTGGCTGGCAACCAGCACATTGTTTACAGGAGCAACCCCATTGTGCCCAACCAAGGGCTTTCCCCTTCTCGGCTTTGCCATAAAAAGAATTAGTAACTGGAAGAATTTAACCCTTTACTTCTTTTCCTTTCCGGCCTTTTTAACAGCAGAAGTGATTGCCTTGAACTTTTTGGCCATTTCCTTGAGGTTGCCCTTGCTTGCCTCAAAGGCAGTTCCAACCTGCACTATATCTGCGCCTGCTTTTATGGTTTCATAGGCAAA
>JAFGDB010000015.1 GCA_016932355.1 Candidatus Iainarchaeum sp.
AGCTTCCTCATGAAGGTTACCTCCTTTAATGAGGAAGCTCTTAACCTTACTTTATTTCTAGAGGTAACCTTATTTCGGGATAAGACAAAGCCCGCAGGCCTAAGAAAGCCTTAAATACGAATTAAGTGTTAATTGTAGCGCATGCATCGCATCCTTTCTTTTGCCATTGTCCTGTTTCTTTTAAGCGGGTGCCTTGACGACAATGACTTAATAAGCCCCAAAAAGAAAGCAAAATGGACCATCCTGGTTTACATGGATTCTGACAACAACCTTGAGCCAAACTCCATTGGCGACATTGACAAGCTGGAGAGCGCGGGCTCAGATGACAACGTCAGGATTTTGGTGCAGTGGGACAGGATTGAAGGATATGATTCAAGCAACGGGGACTGGACAGGCACAAAAAGATTCCTCATCCTGGGGGGAAGCCAGGACGGCATTGTTGAGTCACAGGAACTGGTGGACCTGGGAGAAGTGGACATGGGAAACATGGATTCATTGACAGAATTCATAAAATGGGCAGTGGAAAACTATCCCGCTGAAAAATACCTCCTGGATATCTGGGACCACGGCGGAGGCTGGGGCCCCCACACGCAGGATGAAACAAACGGGAGCCAGGCTGAAGTGCAGGAGCTTGCTGAAGCCCTGGAAAACGCAGGCTTTGGCCCGAACAAGAAGATTGACTTGCTTGTATTAAACCAGTGCCTGATGGGGCAGGCTGACGTGGCCTATGCCATGGCCCCCTATGCAAAAGTGATGGTTGCATCAGAGGAAATAGTGCCCGGGCCAGGCATTGAATACACAGTGACCCTAAAAAAGCTGAAGCAGAACCCGGGTATGGATGAAAGGCAGGTTGCAGCAGAGCTTGTTGCTGCGTACCAGGCCTTTTACACTGAAAATGTGCCGCAGCCATTTACAACCCTGGCAGCCTATAACCTTGAGGCAATGGGCGAAGTTGGAGAAGCATTCACGCTCTTTACAGAAACCCTGAGTGAAAAAGCAGGTGAGAGCTGGCCGGAAATAGGAAAAAGCATATACTACAGCGAGGCCTTTGCAAAATACGGGGGGGCACTGACAACAAAATCAGTGAGCTCGTATGACATGCTGGACTTTGCAGGCCTTTTGGAACAAAACATTGACGACAGCGAGGTGAGGGAGGCAACAGAGCAGCTGAAAGAGGCAGTGCAAAAAATGGCGATAGTGGAATACCACGGGAAAGAGCACCCTTTTGCAAAGGGCATCAGCATTTACTTCCCGGAGGACGAACTTTTATACCAAAAGGACTATGAAAAAGCATCCAGCTTCGGCAGCGAAAGCGGGTGGAACAGCTTTCTGAAAAAATACATTGCTTTGGAGAAAACAGACATGATTGCGCCAAGCATTGAAATAAGCAGCGTTTCATCCCAGACGGCAAGCCTCACAAAACCCATAACAATTTACGGGACAGCCACAGGCAACAACATTGTTTCACTGACAAGGACTGTGGGAAAAATACAGGGCAACAGCGTGCTCCTCATAAACACTCACGAGCTGACGCAGAATTACAGGGAATATGAGGGGGAAAGGAAACTCCCGGAATTCTTTGACGGGGAAAACAACATTAACTACACATGGACGCCAATGGCAGAAATAATCACCAACGGCCGGGAATTGGTTATCGCCCCGCTGCAACCCGCAGGGCAAAGCGACTACTACTTTTCAGCAATCGGCGAATACAGGAGTGCAAGCGAACAAAAAACCTTTGACGCAAGCCTTGTCTTTGACTACCGCATCGGCAGCCTGATTGGGGCAATGAGGCTGAATGAAGCAGGCGGGAAAATCACCCCAAGCTCGTTCCAGCCGCGCGAAGGGGACACTTTCACACCTTACATTGAAGCAGTTAACCTCAGCACAGGGGAAATAGGCCTGATGAAAGCAGACCCCATACAGTTAAGGGAGCAGGGCATTTGGCTGGATTTAACGCTGCTTGGAGAGGGCCAGTATTCAATCGGGCTGATTGTAACAGACATCTCCGGAAACATGGCCCCTGGTTTCACCACTGTAACAGTTGAAGGCCAGCCTGAAAGCGATGAAACAATTACACTGCAGGACATCATGGGAAAATGGGTCGGTGAAAAGCTCGGCTTTGAAATATTTGATGACGGGAGCTGCACGTCAAGCGTCGGGCTTAGGCAGAACAAGTGCAGCTACTGGTTCAGGAACGCGGCCATGCCGCTGATAAGCTTTTACATAAGCACAGATGAATCAACCGAACCTGTGTTTGCAGTGTTCACCATTGAGAGGAGCCAGAACATGTTATACCTTACGGAAATGCTTGAGGGAACGAGATACGCGCTCTGGAGAGAGGGAACAACCCCAGTAGAACAGCCGGCATCAATTGACGATTCCCTTATCGGAAAATGGTTCAATGAACTTGGAAGCATTGAGTTCAGGGAAGACGCAAGCTATTCATGGGAAACCGGCGGAACAACAATAATCGGCAGCTTTTCCACAGAAAACGGGACGCTTTACCTTGCAACAGAGGGCAAAAAAACGCCGTACACCTACATTGCCACAGGCAACGCCTTACAATTAACAGACCCTGAGGGCTCAATGCTCTCTTTCACCAAATACACTGGCACAGAGCAACCCCAGGCAAACCCCATTGCAGGCAGCTGGTACAACGCAACTGTCAACGAAACAGTTTTTTTCAACGCAGACGGCACATACCAGTCCTACATGTCAGGCAGCCTGTTTGTGGAAGGCACTTACAGCACAAGCGGCAACGTGCTTGCCCTAAGCAATGCATACACCACATTCTACTACGCTTTTACAATAACCGGCGATGTCTTAACGCTCTACGACCCAGTATACTACACTACAGTGAGCTACACCAGGATAAGATAAGGTCAAGCCCCAGATTAAGGCAAAAGCACCTGAAGCCAAGACCTGCAGCCCAATTTTTTCGCACGAGCAAAAAAAAGCACTACCCAAAGGTTTTTATTCCAGAATTGACTTATTGAATGCTTAATGAGCAACATAAAGCTGCCTGTTTTGGCTATTGCCCTGCTTGCACTACTAACGGCTAGCGGGTGCGTTATCCCTGAACTGCAGATTGTGGAAAGCATAAAGCAGACCCCGTCTGTTTCAACATTCCTTGAAGCGCACCCAAACGCGCAGCTCAGCCTCAAGCTGATGACTGCAGACCAGTCAAGGGAAAGGCTTGCAGAGCTTGAATCAAAGTGCGGAACAGGGTTTCCGCCAAACAATTACTACTATATAACATTCAGTGAAGGCGCTGAATCTGTTGAAGTTCTTGTTGAGCAGAACACAGAGGCAGTTACATGCATCCACAGGACAGATGACCAATGCATTGAAGACATTTCATGCAACGACAATAACCCGTGCACTGTTGACATCTGCATGGGCGCGCCCAAGATGTGCAGGAACGAGCAGTCAACAAGATGCACTTCCGGAGACAACTGCTGCCCTGCGGGCTGCAGTTACAGGGAGGACACGGACTGCCCGCTGCCGGAATGCAATTTTGACATTGACTGCGATGACAATAACCCAACAACAGCAGACATGTGTGTTATTGGAACAGTTAACAAATGCGAGAACATCCTTCTTGTTAACCCCTGCATTCCTGATGACGGATACTGCCCGCATGAATGCAGTTATGAGGAAGACACTGACTGCGAAGAGCCAATTGTTTTATGCGAAATCAACGCAGACTGCGATGATGGAAACCCTTACACAATTGACTCATGCGATTCAAACACAGGGGTTTGCGCAAATGAGGAAGTAACAAGGTGTGTTCCAGGAGATGGGCTGTGCCCAAGCAGCTGTGATTACACAATGGACAAGGACTGCATTATAAAGCCAGGCAGCGAGGAAATTATAACAATAAAGTGCGGGGCAAACGAGGCCGACCTTGATGCAGTGGTTTTTGAGTCAAGTCCAGGCCTGCTTAAGGCAAAGTTTGATGCAGCTGCCACCAGTGCAAACAATGAAAGCCTGCAATCACATACAAACAAGGCATACACTTACAACGATAATGACACGTCAAATATAAATATCAGCGAAAGGATTTCAGTTGTTGCAAGGGCAATATACAACAAGGAGCATAGGGTAAGCGAGCTATACATTGAAAAGGGGAATCTTTCCTACACCCTTGACTTGGGTGAGGGCATTCCTGCAACAGAGCTTGCTGGAAACGACAAGCCGTTCATTCCAAACAATGATGACAAGGTTTTGATTCCGCTTTTTACCAAAGACAGTGTTCTCTCAAAAATAGACCAGGAAAACCAGGAAGTGCAGATTGTTTCAAACCAAACCTGGCTTACAGCCAGTGGAAGCGACATACTTACAAGCATAGGGGGAAAGAAGAGGGAAACATATACAATAACTGTTTCAAGGTGCGATGAAGAATCAGCAGTTTTCACCCTGAAGCAAAACAGGAGCCTTGTTGCAAGCCAGACCGCAGGCCCGGGTGACACCCTATTCCAGAATTATTTGGAGAGGGCATTCAGGCTGAACTACTACCACAGGAACACAAGCACAGGCCTGTGCGAATACAGGTACTCGCTTGGGGACTATGTTGAAATACTGCAGCATGGGAAGGAATTCCCCTTGGGCTCTGACAGCGACTGGAAAACAGAGCTTGAATTTGAGGGCAAAAAGCTTACAAAAATAACTTTGAAGAACGCCAATGCAAAATGGTATGACAACCCATTGATTGATGGCCAGTCCATAAACATCATTGAAGCAGAGGGCACTGCAGCAAAGAACTTCTGCAGCCTCATCTTTAAGGGCGTGGAAAGATAGCTTCAGCTTATTTTTGCAGCATGCAAAAAATTAAATAGCCAAAAGCACTTACTATTAGCTGCATGGCGCTAAAAGAGGAAACAGTTGAAGCACTGATTGCAAAATACATCAGCAACAACATGGTGCTTGCATTTGGAACAGGCAGCCATACTGAGAAATTCCTCAAAAAGCTTGCATTCAAAATAGAGGATGAAAACCTGGAAATAAGCGTTGTACCCACAAGCAAGGACATTGCAGGCATTCTCTCAGCACTTGAAATACAAACTGCATCCCTAAATGAAAGGGAAATAGACCTTGCAATTGAATTTGCAGACATTGTGGATCCAGGATTCAACTACATAAAAAGGGACAGCAGCTCTTTTGTAAGGGACAAAATGGTTGCACAGAGCGCTGCAGAGCTAATTGTGGTAACAGACCAGGAAAATTACGTGAAAAGGCTGCATGGCTGCATCCCATTTGAGATATGCGTTTTTGGCTGGAAAAGGACACTAATGCAGCTGGAAAAGCTTGGCGAGGCAAAGCTAAGGGAAAGGAAAGGCAGGCCCTTTAAAACAGAGACAAACCACTATGTGGTTGATGTACAGGTTGACGAGATATACTCACTTGATGAGCTGGAGTTCCAGGCCAAGGACGTTCCAGGCGTGCTTGAAACAGGGCTGTTCATAGGGTATGCAGACAGGGTTTTGCTCCACAATGGAAGGCTTGAAATGAAAAGCAGGCTTGACTACAGCAAGCAAAACAGGCTGGTTGCAGAGGAAAAGGGCTTAATAACCCTTTAAGCAGGGCACAAATTGCAAAGCAGGAAAAAAAGCAGTGCATGAAGCCACCCCAATTAACTATTTAAATGTTAATTTGGTTAAATTCCCTAACAAGCCACGGTAGCTCAGCCTGGTTAGAGCACTAGGTCTTCCAAGAAGAGGTGGAACTCATAATCTAGGTGCCGGGAGTTCAAATCTCCCCCGTGGCACTCAGGTTTAAATAGTGGAAAAGCGTTATCTGTAGCATGGAATTCAAAAAGATAATTGCAGTCATTTCCACGCTTGCCGGAGGCATGCTTTTCTTTGTCGCAACAAGGGCTGAAAACTCATTCATATCCAATGCCCTTGTCTGGGCAGGCCTGATACTGCTGCTGCTTGGAGTCCTTGAATCAGTATATGTTTTTGGCAGAAAGAGCAGTTAAACAACCCAGACTTAAAGGCAGGGAATTTCCTGCAAAAGGCTTAAATTTAAAAAAAGAAAATGCGTAATTGAATTGGTGCAAAATGAAAATTTTGAAATACACTTTGAGCATCCTTTTCTGCAATGCCTACAGGCTGCTGCGCTTCATCCCAAACAACGACCCGATAATGGGGGTAATGCTCCCTTATTCAAAGCAGGGCAAGTGGTGGCATGCTGCACTCTTCGCATTCATTACAATGCTTTCATTTGACTTCATAACAAGCGGCATAGGCATATGGACATGGGCAACAGCCTTTACATATGCAGGGCTTGGCTTGCTGTTCCACTTTACCTACAGAAGAATCAAGGTTGTCAAGCTAAAGCACTACATGGGAAGCGGGATTCTTGGCGTCCTTATATTTGACTTTGTAACAGGGGTTGTGCTCGGCCCTACAATGTTCGGAATGAGCTACCTGCAGGCTTTGATTGGGCAGATTCCGTTTACAGCAATGCACCTTATTACAGTAAGCGGCTTCATACTGATACTGACACCGCTACTTGACAGGGCAGTAATAAGCAACCCAGCGCTTGAAGACAGCACTGTGGTAAGCAAATTAAAAATGGCGGTGAGGGCATAATGTACCCCGAACAGGAGAAGCAGGCGCAGCCAAAAAAAGAGGCAAAGATTGAAAAGAAATGGTTCATCTGGCTCTTCATGCTTGTTGTGCTATGGCTTGGCTACATTTCACTTGCGCAGCAGTTTTTGCCTGATGATGGAAACGGGGAAAAGGTAAATGTTGCATTCAAAGCAGTTGCAGGCAGTGGCACAGTGCTTGATGAAACGGTTTCAGTAGCAAAGGGGGCAAACGCGCTGGATGAAATGAAAAAGATTGCTGACGTAAAGACAACAAGCTATCCTGGGATTGGGGCAATAGTTACAAGCATAAACGGCATTTCCCCAGGGGAAAACCAGTTCTGGGCGCTTTACGTAAACAATGAAATGAGCCCTGTCGGCATAAGCTCAATAACCCTTGACCAGGACATGGAAGTAAAGTTTGCGCTGCAAAGCACGGACACATTTGTTTAGGGTTTTTCCTGCTTCACGTTAATGATTATTTTTTTGCCGACAACAGGCATAAGCCTCTTTAATTCAACCTCTGCACTCCTCTCTATCTTGAACTTGTCAGCAGGCTTCTCAACAAGCTTTCCCTCAACCTCGTAAATGTAAAAGCCCGGCTTGCCGTCCACAGAAGTGATGTAAGCGCCATCCCTCTGCTTCTCAATTTTCAGGCCGGAAACCCTCTTCAGGGCATCAAGCATTGAGGTTCCCCTGGAGACCTCAACAGTAAGCGGCCTCTCAAACAAGTCCCACAACTGCTTTATTCTCTGCAGGGCATCAGCCCTTACCTGCAGGACATGCGTGTTCCCAAACCTTGCCCTCTCAACAAAGCCAACCCCCTCCAGGACCCTGGCGTGCTTCAAAGCAACAGGGACAGCAATGTCAAGCTCCCTTGCCAGGGCCGAAACATGCATCTTCCGGTTAATCAGGATTCTGAGCATTCTCCTCCTGTTGTCATTGCCCAAAGCCCTAAAAACATCCATAAAAAACCACAAAAGAAAGGTATTACCATTTTGGATAATAACCATTATTTGTTTAAGAAAGGCTTTAAGAAGTTTTGCCCTGGTTCTGGAGAGAGGTGGTTTAACTGAAGAGGACAATTTTAGTGCTTGCGGCACTGCTGCTGCTCTCACAGGCAGCGCCCGCAAAAAACATTACCGTGATTTACAATTTTCCTGAGGGAACAAGCCCTGACATTGAGGAGGCAGTTTCCCTCCCAAATGACGCAAACGCGTTCCATGCCTTCATGCAGGTTGCAGAACTGCACGACCTTGAGATTGACATGACATACTACCCTGGCTTTGGAGCCTGGTTCATCAATTCAATAAACGGCGTGGAAAACAGCGCTGCAGAATACTGGCACTTCTTTGAAAACCGGGAACTGGCGGCAGTCGGCATAAGCCAGTTCATTCCAGGCGAGGGAGACGTGATTGAACTCGGTTTTGCCAGTGAGCCAAGCAGTACAATGCAGATGGATGCACAGGACGCAGCTGGATGGCTCGCCTCAAACCAGGACAGCAACGGCCAAATCGGAAACCATGCGGTCTGGGGAAACGGCCTCGCCCTTATTGCACTCAACCTTTTTCCTGGAAACGAAACAGTGAAGGGGAATGCTGCAGAATACCTGCTTGCAAACCAGGGGCAGGATGCAGGCTTTGCCTATCCAGGATATGAAAGCGATGCCCTGCACACTGCTGTTTCAGTAATGGGCCTGGCCTCAAACGGCCTTGCTCTGGGCGATTTTGGAAGAGGTGAAACAACCTCAATTGACTTCCTTGCCTCAAAACAGGAGCAGGACGCAGGCTTTTCAGGATGGGGCCAGAGCGATGTGGACACCACTTCCTGGGCTGCAATGGCCTTTGCAGCAGCAGGAAAGCCGCTGCCAACAAAGCAGGGACAAAACCCCCTGGACTACCTTTTCTCAGCGCAGAACCAGGACGGCGGCTTTGGATACAGGTCTGGCCAGGAAAGCAGCCAGGAGTACACCTCAGAGGTACTGATTGCCCTTGCACTTTCAGGCTGGGAGAGGGACAGCAGCGTGGAGAATGCGCTGGACTGGATTGAGGGACAGCAGGAACAGGGATGCCTTTCAAGCTCATACACAACTGCACTGGCTGCAATTGCCCAGGCAGGCTTTGAGGAAAGCCCAAACAGCGCTCTGCAGTGCCTTAGGAGAATGCAGCTGCCTGACAACGGCTTTGGAAGGGACGGGAAAAATTCAAATAGCGTGGACACTGCAATGGCTGCAATTGCCCTCAGCGGCCATGGCTTTCCTGCAAGCGAGGTTGATGAAAATCCCCCTGGGGTTATCCCTGTGGGGAGCGTTGTGAGGTTCACTGTGGAAATCAGCAACCCAAGTGCTGTAACAGCAAAGGATGCAGGCATTTTACTCGAGGGAATTGAAGAGGACTGGATCCAGAAAGAAACAAGCACTTTAAGCATTGCAGAAATAAGGCCAGGGGAAACAAAGCGGGCAGACATCTATGTTACAATGGGGGAGCCAGGCCAAAAAACGGTTTACGCTGTTGTTTCCTCTGAAACGCTTTTGAGCGAGGCAACCTCCAATGCCCTGGAGTTCCAGGTTGCGGCAGCCTACCTTGAGGTAGTGCTTTCAATGTGAATTGTATGGACAGGAAACCGATGATTGCTGGCCTGGTGCTCCTTGGCCTTGCAGCGCTCTTCACTTACGCCTACAACCAGGGCAGCCTCACTGGCTTTTTTGGGGTTGCAGTTGAACCGGTTGGGCTGGAGGAGGTAAGCCCTGTGCTTTCCTTCACTGTCCTGAAGCAGACAACACTGGAGGCAAGCCTGAACAATTCCGCTTTAAAGGAGTGCCCTCAGGAAACAGTGGTTCAGGTTCTTGTGAGGAACACTGGTGAAAGCCCGGCAGAAAAGCTTTTCCTCAATTTTGGCCCCGGGATAAGGGTTGTTGGCTGCAGCAACTGCAGGCTTGACCTGGTTGAACCAAGCGAGCAGGCCTTAATCAGTGCAGTGCTCTGCATTGAGTCAGAGCAGACAAACAGCCTTGTTGTGGGCTCTGCCAACAGCAACAGGATTGAACTGCAGTTAGAATAAACCGGGCTCAACTCATTCTTTCTTTTACAAAGACAGTTCTTTTCGCAAACCTTTTCTTTGGAAAAGAAAAGGTTTTTTCAGAACTCAAAATCTTCTTCATAGCCAGCAAAATCCGGCTGCGATTTGAGCCCATTCCCCGGAATGGGCTGTGCTCGCCTTTTGGCTCGCATTTAACCACAGCAGGAACCGGCTCAGCGCTCAGCCTGCTCATCACAAATGTTATTAAAAGTAATTGAAAGTAATTTAAGTATAATGCGAGTAATGCGAGCCGCAGGCGAGCATATGGCATGCGCAGTATGCCATCAATTTGCACGCGGAATTCGCCGCGTTGCCCCGATAGTCTAGCCCGGTCAAGGACAATGCCCTCTCAAGCAGCCTTTTCTTAGAAAGAAAAGGCTGGCGAAAAGAAGCGGTTGCTTTGCAACCGCAAAAAGAGAACGGCATAAACCTGGGTTCAAATCCCAGTCGGGGCATGGCATATCGAGCCCAAAGCGAGATATGCCCGACTGCATTAGTAATTTTGGTAAAACTTTTGCCAACAGGCAAAAGGTTTTTCAAATCCCAGTCGGGGCATCCTTTCTATTGCCAATAGAAAGTATTGTTCACTGCCAACGAAAAGATGTTTTCATTAGTAATGAAAACCTTTATAAATGGTTTGGGGCACTATTCTTGCATGCTGAAGGAAGAGTTGAGGCAAATTGTTTTACAGCAGTCTGAACAATTGAGCTCTTTTAATTATGGCACTGAACGTGCAAGCCTGAAGGAGACCGATATTTTGCCAGGCATTGCACTGATTGTTTCCGGGCCAAGGAGAAGCGGAAAAAGCACTTTTCTGCAGCAGCTCAGAAAGAGGATTCCAAACTCGCATTACTTCAATTTTGACGAGCCAAAAACAGCAGGATTTGAGGTTGAAGATTTTGAAAGGTTGGAAGAAGTTTTTTCAGAAGAGTTCGGAAAAAGCGACTACTACTTTTTTGATGAAATTCAGAACGTTAACAAATGGGAATTGTACATCAGAAAACTTTCAGACGCCAAAAAGAAGGTAGTTATAACAGGTTCCAATGCCTCGCTTTTAAGCAGAGAGCTTGGGACAAGGCTGACAGGCCGGCATTTAAGGCAAAACATTTTCCCTTTTTCCTTTGAAGAGTTTCTGGCCCTGGAAAAGAAAACGCCAAGCGCTTCAACTTTTGGAGAATACCTTGAAAAAGGCGGTTTCCCGGAATACCTGACACTAAAAAAAACAAGCCTCTTGCAGGAAATGCTGAACAACGTGCTTGCAAGAGACATTGTTGTCAGGCACGAATTGCGGGAATCCGAAACCATAAAAGAAATGACAGTATACCTGCTTTCCAACGTGGGAAAAGAGTTTTCCTACAACAGCTTGAAAAAAACCTTTGAGCTCGGCTCAGTAAACACAGCAATAGCGTTCGTGTCCTATTTGGAAGACAGTTACCTTATTTTTACCGTTAAAAGGTTTGACTACTCCTTAAAGAAAAGGATTGTGGCGCCAAAAAAGGTTTACTCAATAGACAACGGCCTTGCCTCAGCAAACACCGCTTCCTTTTCCAAAGACAAAGGCAGAATGCTCGAAAACGCCGTGTTTTTGCATTTGAGGAGAAAAAACGAACAGGTTTTCTACTTCAAGGAAAAAGGCGAATGCGACTTCGTCTTCAAAGAAAAAGAAAAAATAGCAGGAGCAATACAGGCATGCTATTCCCTGACACAAGACAACCTGAAAAGAGAAGTCTCCGGATTAGTTGAAGCCTTGAAAAAATTCAAGCTAAAAAAAGGACTAATAATTACATACAACCAGGAAGACAGGCTGGAAGAAGAAGGAAAAGAAATGATAGTCAAGCCGGCTTGGAAATGGATGACGGAAAAACAAGGCAGTTAAAATGAATCTTAAATTTCTTGGAACAGGAGGAGTGCTTGGCCTCCCAATATGGAACTGTGACTGCGAGGTCTGCCAGAGCAAAAACCCGAAAGACAAGAGATTAAGGCCATCTCTTCTTGTACAAATCAATGGAAAGAACATTCTGATAGACTTTGGGCCGGACCTGAGAACACAGCTTCTTAAATATAAGATTAGGAAGCTTGACTATGCTTTACTGACTCACGCACATGGCGACCACATGAACGGCTACGCAGAACTAAGCAGGCAAAAAGAACTTATTCTTGAAGCACCAGCGCCAGTAATGAAAGAATTCTTTGAAAGGCTTGGCTCAAGCAAGAAATGGCTGAAAACAAGAAACCCAAGCATAAAAATCAACAACTTCAAAAAGAAAACACTATGTAATGTGGAAATTGACTCGGTTGAGCTTGAACACAAAAAAGACTACGGTGGACACATTGACTGCTGCGGCTATGTCTTTAAATCAAAGAACTTCAGCTTCGCCTACCTCAGCGATTACTCAAAAATAGTGGAAAAAGAAAAAGTCAAAAACCTTGACCTGATTATCTCAGACGGAGCAGGCTTTGAAAAATCCAAAACAGGGCACATGGGAGTAAAAGGAAGCATTGAAATCTACAAAGAACTCAAACCACAGAGAATGATTCTCACACACCTAAAGCACGACAAAACACACAAGTTCTTGACAGAATATATAAAGAAATTTGGAAACATTGAAATTGGATACGACAGAATGGAGATAAAGGCAAATGAATGAGGTGATTTGATGAAGGAAAAATTGGTTCAGGAATCCGAACCCGCAAACCACCCACAACAAACCAGTAAAACCTGGGTTCAAATCCCAGTCGGGGCATGGCATATCGAGCCCAAAGCGAGATATGCCCAGCTGTATTAGTAATTTTGGTAAAGCTTTTGCCAACAGGCAAAAGGTTTTTCAAAACCCAGTCGGGGCAATAGATTTTTATAGGGCTGTGCACAATAGGTTAATAGTGAGATTTATGCCAGAAACTGTTACAATAGAAAAAGAGGAGTATTTGCGGTTGAAACACCAGGCAGAAATAGATACAGGCTTTTTAGAAGAACTTGTTTCAAGCCTGTTTGACATAAAAGCAGGCAGAATAAAACAGGTAAGATGATTACTTTGCCAACAGGTCTTCCAGCTCTTTTTTGTAAGTGCCAAGCAAAAGCCAGATAGAATTAATTATTCTTTGCTGGTCTTTTTTCGAACTCAAATTAACAACATAAACGCTTTTCTTCTTCTCAAAAACAAGAAAATAAACCGTAAAATTCTCAAACTTCTTCTCCCTAAACCATTTGACACCCAAAAGCTTCCCAGCAAAAGGATTAACAGCAAGCTGGTCAAAAACCTTCTCAACCCAAAGCTTGAAGTTCTTATCCTGCTTCAAGAGCTTTGACTGAAAAGTCTGCGTAACAAAAACACTAAAAGCAGCCATAGCAACAAAAAACAATAAACACCATAAAAACGTAACGAAAAACAATTAACTTCTACATAATTATGTTTAAAACGTTTTTGGATATATAGCCCCATAGCACACTGCAGAAAAACAAGTAAATTAAACAAAACCGTTTATGGCCCAGTCGGGGCACTATTTTCCTTTAAACAGCAATCCTTCCTTTCTCCCAGTTTCCTTCAATTGGAAGGCCTTTGCCTTGCCTTTTTCAAGGATTATTTCGTAGATGAATTCGCTTGAGGCCTCAATTTGCAAAAGCTTTTCATCAGGCAGCAATAGGAGCATGCCAACAAGCATCCTGTTGACAGCGTAGTGCCCAAAGACTGCAACTGTTTTTCCATTGAATTCTTTTTTCAGCTTTTCAACAAAGGGGGCAAGCCTTTTTATCAGGTCTCTGTAAGATTCCCCGCCGGGATAGGGCCTGTCAAGCCTGTCATATTGAATGTTCTCAAGGTTCTCGCTGCATTGCTCTTTCCGCTCTTCAAGAGTGGAACCGTCAAAGGTTCCCTTGTCAATCTCCCAAAGGGCCTTTTCCTCAAAATATGGAATGTTTGGAAATTTTTCCCTTAGAAAGGAAGCTGTTTGCTTGGCCCTCCCAAGAGGGGAGGAGAAGATTGCGTCAAGCTTCTCATCTTTTAGGATTTCAGCAAAGGCCCTTGCCTGTGCAATTCCCTTCCCTGTTAAAGCAGAATCGAATCTGCCGCCCTGCCACCTTTTCTCAAGGTTCAGGGCTGTTTCACCATGCCTGCAAATGAACGCTTTCATGCCGTAAAAATGGGCTTGTTTATTTATTTAACCTTTTCCCAACCTAATTTGATTGAAATGGCTGCAATTACTAGCAAGATAAAGAGGGCTGTTGCTGACACTATTGACAGGACCGCCCACCTGGATGTTGCAAAGGCAACCCAGGCAATCGCAAAAAAGTTCGGGTTGAGGGAAAGGCTGGTTAACTACACGCACGTGGAATTCAGAAACAAGCTCAACGAGTATGGCTATAAGTCAACCCCCTACAATGAAAGGATTCTCTTCCTGCCGCACTGCATGAGGAACAGCAAAAAATGCAGGGCAAAGCAGGGGGAACAGGGGCTTGAATGCGTGAGATGCGGAAAATGCGACTTGTGCGAACTGATTAAGATGTCAGAAGATCTTGGCTACAAGGCAGCGTACATCACCCCAGGGGGGAGCATGGTGCAAAAAATTGTAAGGGAGCAGAAGCCAAAGGCTGTGATGGGCATATGCTGCTATGAGGAGGCAAACATTGCCTTTGACAAGTTGACTGGAACGGGAATCCACGCACAGGCATCACTACTGCTTTATGACGGCTGCAAGGACACAAAGGCAAACATTGCTGACGCAAGGGAGAAAATGGAGCTAATTGACAGGCACTTGCTGCAAAAAACCATCAAATGAATTTTAAGTGGGGAAGAGAAAGCCCTGAATCATTTTTAATCTTTATTGGAAGAGAAATTATTGGTTAAGCGCTCTCGTAGCTCAATGGCAGAGCACGGGTTTTGTAAACCCGGGGTTGAGGGTTCAAATCCCTCCGAGAGCTTAACGCCAGGGAGTGAGATGGCATAAGAGTTAGCGATTCAGCAAACCTTTTGCAAGCAAAAGGTTTTCCGAGGGATTTTTATGAAGAAAGTGAAGGATTTTCTTGCAAAGTTAAGGCAGAAAGGCATATTCACTGAGGAAGAGGTAAAAGAGCGTTCAGGGCGATTTGGGCCAAAGGGCCCAAAGCAGAAGGGGAAGAGAAAAAAAAGGTAATTCATTGCCCTGCATGCGCTTCAAGCAAAAGGGGAAGAGAAAATAGGCAGTTCTTCACCTGGCTTGGGCTTCAAGCATTTCCCTTTCCAGGCTTTCCCTCTTCATATTGTTAAGGCCTCTCCTGTACAAGTCATCAGTGAGCTTCCTTCCGTTCCTTTGCTCCCACTCCTTTATTGGGACAGCAAACTTTTTCTGAATCTTGTCCCTATACCACTCAGGAATCACGTTGAAAGCGCAGAACGGCACAATCGGCCTTTCATGGTCAGGGGTTGCATAGTGGATTGCACACCTTTGAACCCTCTGCACGTCATAGTTATATAAGTCCATGAAGTGCATCATCCCAACAAACAGGCTCTTATGGTGGAAAACCCCCAGAGACCTGTAGTCGTGCTTCAGGAAGACATCAAAAAGGATTTTACCGAGGTTTATCCCGCTTGGCATCCTCTCCCTATCAATGAATGAATTGAGCTTGAAAAGGCTCTTTGCTCCAACAATATACCTGCTTTTCCCCTTCTTCAATTCCTCTGTCCTCTCATTCAAAAACTCAACAAAACCGTCAACATCCAGGAACCTTGTTATCGGAACCATCTTGTTCCCGTCCTTGAAAATGTAGGTTGCCATCCCGCATGCAAAATGGGCTGACATCTCGTACTGTGGCTTTTTTCTCAGGTGCTCAATGAACTCGGCTATTGGCACAACTGTTGGCACAGGGTAAAAGTCATCAACTGTTACCTCACCATTTGTCTGCTCCTCAATGCCATGTATTACGTCAGGAATCGTTATCCTGACCTTTTCCCTTTCTCTTTGGGGCATCCTGCCAACCAGGGAAACAGGCTGGAAGTTTATTCCCCTCACCACATCAAGGTTGTTGAAACCAAAGCGCATCATGTCCCCAATCTCATGGTCATTGACTGTATTGATTACAGTCGGGACAAGGACAATGCCCAAATCGGCCTTCCTGCAGTTTTCAAGCACACCTGGGATTTCCCAGTGGTTCTTTGGATTTGCCTTTGCTGTAACGCCGTCAAATGAAAGGTAAAGCGTGTTAACGCCGGCAGCTCTCACCCTTTGCGCTAAAGCAGGGTCGTTGCAAATCCTTATCCCGTCAGTGTTAAGCTGCACGTGGTCAAAGCCAAGCTCCTTGCAGGCATGGATTATTTCAACAAGGTCCTCCCTAAGGGTGGGTTCGCCGCCTGTCAATTGCACTGCATTGCCTGGAACAGGCCTTTCCTCCCTGACCTTTTCCAGCATGCCCTTAATCTGCTCAATTGTTGGCTCGTAAACATAGCCTGCCTTTTGCGCAAAAAAGAAGCAATACCAGCAGTTCAGGTCACACCTGTTTGTCAAAACAATGTTTGTAAGCGTGCTGTTTGTCTTGTGCAAAGGGCAAAGCCCGCATGATTCAGGGCATTTGACCTTTCCTTTAACGTTTGGGTTCTGAAGGCCTCTGCCAACCCTGTCAAAGCGCCTTGCCCTTTTGTACATTTCGGCGTCAGACCAGTAAATCTCCTTAAAGTAGCCGTGCTGCTTGCATTCCTTCTCAATCCAGACCTTGCCCTGCTCCTCAAAAACATTTGCAGGCAATACCTTCAGGCATTCAGGGCACAGGCTGCTTGTTTTCCTAAGAATTTCCAATGGCATCCCTCAGCAAAAATAAAGTGTTTAAAGTTTTAATAGATATTAAAAGTTTTTAAATATATTGTGCCTAGTTATAATTGGCTTTTTTACTTTTTAGGGCGGGAAATTAATGGAAATCAAAGTTGACGAAAAGCAGATTGAAGCCAAAACACTTTCAACATTTGCAACCGTTGCCTCAACCCTGGGCTACAGCGATTTGCACGGCAAAATAATCGCAGTCCTGATGGTTGAGGAAAAGCCCATTGCCCTGGAAGAGGTTGCAAAGAAAACAGGCTACAGCAGGCCAATGATTTCACTAAGCCTGGACTTGCTTGAAGTGTTCGGCGTTGTAAAGAAGATAAAGAAAACAGCCGACAGGAAGCTTTATGTTCAGCTGCAGGGCGACCTCCTGGAATGCCTTAGAAAGGCAATAATGGTAAGGATACAGAACAGCATTGCCGACAGCATGCAGGAGTTTGAGGAAAGCAGAAAGGCACTCCAAAGCTTTAAAGGGCCCAGAAAGAAAAAGGCGATGAACACCCTCACCGTTTTGGAAAAGCAGATAAAGAGATTGGACAAGTATGTTTTTGAGCTTTCAAAAATAGAGCTGCCGGAGAAAAACAACCACAAGGGGGCATGAAATGGACAACACAATTCAGTTCATTGCAAACTACGGTGACTGGAAGGCAATTAAAAAGCTGAAAATAGAGGAAAAAACAGACCCTAGGGCAGTAATGGAATTCCTTGCATCCCTGGGAATGGGCCTTGACAGGAAGATTGCAGAAAATTTGGGCAAAACTGTTGAACTTGAAAAGCTTGATGCTGCCCTCAAAGAGCTTCCAAAGGGCAAAACAGAGCAGGAAATTGCCTCAATAATCTCAGAGGTAAACAGCAGGAAAGTGGGCTCTGCCATAAAGGAGATATGCAGCAAGCCAGAGCTGCAGCCAAAGGAGCAGAAAGAGCTGCAGCAGTTCTGCAGGGTTTACGCAATGAGAAAAGCCCTTTCAGAATGCGGGCTCAGCGTTGACTACAGCTCTGTGGACGTGCCTGGAATGGGCAGGCTGAAAAAGACAAAAGTTTAATAATAAAAAAGGCGAATTGTTTCCAGAATGGACCCGATTTCAATAATCAGCCAGGCAGACATTGCACTGCTGCAAACAATCCAGACAAGCATACAGCCAGGCCTGACAGAGGCAATGCTTGCCCTAACCTTTCTGGGAAACCCAGCATTCTGGGTTGCAGTTGTTGCAATGGTTTACTGGCTTGGCCATGAAAACAAGTCATTCTTTTTGATGAACCTTGTCATGTTCTCGGCGGTTGCAAGCGGGGCAATGAAATTTGCCTTTGCAAGGCCAAGGCCTGAAAGCAGCATGTTCAGGGTGCTTGCATATGACTCAATTATCTCGCCAAGCTTTCCAAGTGGGCATGCAACGCTGATAGCAGGCGCATTCTCCTATTGCCAGGGATTCATTAAAAGAAACCTGAAAATTTTATTCGCGCTGGCAGTAATCGGGGTTGCTTTCAGCAGGCTCTACCTTGGAATGCACTTCCCAAGCGATGTGCTTGCAGGAATCGCCCTTGGGCTGGCTATTGGAAAGCTGAATTTGCTTGCAAGAAACAGGCTGTTCCACAAAAACTTTAAACCAAGCAAGCTTGAAGACGAGATTGCGCTTGTCCTGCTGCTTGCAGCAACAGCAATTGCGCTGTTCTTCCTGCAGCCTCTTCCACTGGTGGCTGCACTTATAGGATACTACATTGGGTTTTTCCTATTTAAGGAAATGGAGCTAAAGCAGACCAAGCTTTCAAGGAACCAGATGGTTCTCAAGCAGGCCCTTGGCTTTGCCTTCCTTGGGGCAATTTTCACAGGGACTGGGGACATTCTTATAGGCGATGCCTGGATTTCGGAAATAGAGCAGTTCTTCCTGTACCTGATTGCAGGCTTCTGGATTTCGTGGGCATGGCCTGCTTTTGTTGAAAGGGGTTTAGGCAGAAAAAAGAATTAAATACCAGAAACAGCGTAAGTATTTATATGGCAGCACTAAGAAAAATAAGGGCTTTCGGAAGATCTGTTTTTTTCAGGAGAAGAAAAGGGCAAACCAAAGGGAGAGTGCAGGCCCAGGCAACAGGCATTTTGGGGGACACTTCAAAACCCAGGCACCTGAATGCCCGTGAAATCGAAGTTTTAGCAAAGGCCAGGCAGATAGGGAAAAGGGAAAATCTTTCAAGAGTGGAACAGCAAACGTTAGAAGAAGCTGACAGGATAAGGATAAGCCAAACTATGGGAGAAAAGGTTAAGAAAGCAAGGAGAGAAATAAAGGATTATGTCGTAGTTTCAAGGCACCCGATTCCTGTGAAGATAGCGAATTTGAGGGCAGACTTGAAAAAAACAAACCATCCTGAGGTTAAAGTCGCCCTGGAGAATGCCATAGCTGAATTGGAGAATTTTGGAAAAACCACCAGAAAATAAAATTTCTTTTTCTAAAGCATGAAACAATAGCTTAATATAAATTCGCTGAGTAAATTAATTAACGCGAGCCAAGCTCATTCAGCCCAAGCTGGATGGGCTCAATTCGCAGTCGGAATTTGCCGACTCCCGCCTTAGCTCAGTAGTTAGAGCGCTCGGCTGTAGACGAGCCTTTCTTTAAAAAAGAAAGCCTCGGGAAAGAAAGCACATTTGCTTTTCTAAAATCCTGGCTTTTGGAAAGAAAGGCAATTGGACACCGGCCTCAAAAGCCGGCATTGCCAATGCTACACGGTAAGTGGCATCGAGTGCCTGAAAGGCACGAAGATGGCACAATTCCCATGCGGAATTTGCCAGTTCTATCGAGCAGCCTGAAAGGCTGCGAAGATAGTGCAATTCCCATGCGGAATTTGCCGCGTAGCGTGACGGCGACCGAGAAGTCCCCGGTGCAAATCCGGGAGGCGGGATTAATTCCTCAAATTTTGCTGTTATACGCAAGTTTTTGAGCACATTTGTGAAATAACCATTGGTGACCACAAAAAAGGTTTTTTGTTAAATGTGCTCCCTAAAATAGGTTTTTAAATATTGTGCACCCTAATTGTTCTATGAGTTATATTGAAAAGAAAAAGGTCAGCGGCAAAGAGTACTTTTACCTGTCGAAGAATGTCCGTGTTTCAAAAGGCAAGTGGAAAAAAATAAGAAAATACATCGGAACTGATTTGGCAAACCTTGCAGAAGCGGAAAAGGAAATAGAACTTATCCAGCCAATCAAAAGATTGCTGACTTCAAAGCAGATAAAACTAATTGAACTGCTGAAAACAAACTATTTGAAAAAACACAAAATCGACAAAACTCTCTGGAAAACAGAAAAAGAGCAAATTATAAGCTTCATTTACAACACCAATGCAATAGAAGGCGTTCCGGTAAGCTACGAGGACACCAAAGACATCATCGAAGGAAAGAAGCCAAAAACAAAATATGCAAAAAGGGACATAAAAGAAGTGCAAAACATGAAAGAATGCATTGACTTCCTTTTTGATTACAAAGGAGAATTTAACCAAAACCTTTTGCTAAAACTGCACGCAATTGAAATGAAAGAAGTTCACCCGGAAGCGGGGGAAATAAGAACAAAACAGAATATTGTCGGAAATTATTTGCCGCCAAGGCCGGAAAAAGTTCCAGCAGAACTGGGCAAGTTTTTTGCATGGTTTAAGCAAGCAGAAAACATATTGCATCCATTCGAATTAGCTGGCTTGGCACATCTGAAAATTGCCAGGATTCACCCGTTCATGGACGGCAACGGCAGACTCTCAAGATTGCTAATGAACCATATTCTTTTCAAAAACAATTACCCATTGCTGAACATCTACAATTCGGAAAAAATGCTGTATTATCTGGTTTTGAAAGAAGTTGACGCAAAGAAAAAAGAAAGGCCGTTCATAAAATACCTTTACCAAGTTTACATAAACCAATACAGAAAATATTTGATTCAAAAAAGTGAGTTAAATGAAAAGAACACGCCAGATTGACACCCCCAAAATTAAACAAGACAGAAAACTTGACTGCGGCATTGCTGCTTTAAGGATGGTTTCGAGATATTTTGGCAAGGATATTTCTGCAAAAGAAATAATCAAAAAAGTCGGCGGAATAAAGAAATTTGGCGTCAGGGCAATCGAGTTGGCAGATTTTGCAAAAAATATTGGCTTCAAAGTAGAGTGTTACTCATTCAACAAAAAACTGGCAAGAGGAAAAGCAAAAATCAAGCCACCAGAAAAAGCGGATATTTTGAAATTTTTAAACAAAAAAATTCCTGTAATTATAGCTGTTCGCTCTTGGATTCTTTACAACAAAAGGCCAAGCAAGATGGGGCACTTTATAGTCATTACAGACCACAAAGACGGAAAATTTTCTTACAATGATCCAAAAGACGGAAAAAAACACCAGATTAATGAAGAAAAATTGATGTTTGCTTGGCACGCCCATATTGAAGACTCAAGTGCCTACTTACTTGCAATCAAAGCAAAAAAGAGGAAAAAATAAGTCTTAAAACAAATTAACCAACACAGAACAAGCAAGTGCAAAATTCAACAGGAGCCGCACCCGCAGGGCAGTGCTGGGAGGCGGGAATACAAAACCACGCTGGCATATAGGATTAAATAGCTTTCTACTTATTTTACTTATTTAAGGTGATTTTATGGCTAATATGACCATGGCGATTCCTGACGAATTGCATAGCAAGATGAGAAAGCATTCTGAAATAAAATGGGCAGAAATAGCAAGACAAGTATTTCGGGAAAAGGTAAATATGCTTGAAGCGGAAAAAGAACCACTTAGAGCATACGCCTACAAACGACTTGCCGAAGAGGGAGACGATGCAGAAAAACTCTTCAAGTTTTGAACAAGGCAGCATAATCATTGCAAATATTCTCTACTCGCAACAAGTGGGCTTTAAGCGAAGGCCGGTCCTTGCGATAAGCAATTCTGATTACAACAAGCATTCAGAAGACCTGATTGTGCTAAGTATTTCCTCAACACCTGCAAAAGCAAAATATGATGTAAAACTGACAAACAAAGATTTGGACGAAGGAGAACTCAGAATAGAAAGCAAAATTCTTGTGGATTTTCCTACAACAATAGAAAAAAACCTGATTACCCAAAACATAGGAAAAATCTCAAAACAAAAACTCAAAGAAGTAAAACAAAAAATAAAGGAGTTATATGAATTATAAGAAACAACAAACCACTAACCACTCAAATGACGCTTCCCTCCTCAAGTATTTTTATTTTGTCAATTGAGACCCCCAAAACTCTAGCTGCTTCTTTGGCGTTTCCCACAACACATTTTCCCAAACAAATTCCGCAAGCCTCAATTCTCCCAATATCTTAAGGAACTGTGGGGGTTCTGAAGTTTTCAAGAGCCGTATTCAACCAGCTCTTGAACCTCAGCATTTATGTGTGACTGGATTCTGCGCATTTCCTGTATCTCAAGAACATTTGTGCAGAATGTGACTGCTTCGCCCTTTTTTCCAAAGCGGGCAGTCCTGCCAATCCTGTGGACATATGTTTCCCTTTCCTTTGGAAAGTCAAAGTTTATGATGTGGGAAATGTCGTTTATGTCCATTCCACGCGCAAGAAGGTTTGTTGCAACAAGAACCTGCGCCCTGTTTGACTTAAAGCTGTTAACTATGCTCTGCCTCAGGCCCTGCCTCATCCCGCCGTGGATTGCCTCAGCCTGAATCCCGTGCCTTGAAAGGTTTTTGCTGAGCCAGTCAGCTGTCCTCTGCGTCTGGCAAAAGACAAGGCACTTTTTCATGTGCCTCCTTTTAATCAGGCTTGCCAGGGTAGAAACACGCTTTTTTGGGTCAACCCTTACAAAGAACTGCTCAATCTCCTCAACTGAAAGCTTGTCCCTTGAAACATCAACCAAAACATGGTCAGGCTTTAAGTGCCTTTCAACAAGCGAGATTATGTCACTTGGCATTGTTGCAGAGAAAAGCAGGGTCTGCCTTTCGCTGGGGCAGTTTGAAAGGATGAAATCTATGTCATCCCTGAAGCCCATGTCAAACATCTTGTCTGCCTCATCCAGGACAACATACTTTATTGCCCTCAAATTTATCCAGCCCCTGTCCATAAGGTCCATAAGCCTTCCAGGGGTTGCAACTATGACATGCGCGCCCCTCCTAAGCTGGCTTTGCTGGGCTGAAATGCTTGCCCCGCCGTAAACCGGAACAGAATAAATGCGCTGGCCATAAGCCAGTTCACTGAACTCGTGGTGAACCTGCAAAGCAAGCTCCCTTGTCGGCACCAAAACAAGCGCCTGGACAAAGCTTGGGTTCTTGGAAATTTTTTCAAGCAGCGGGATTGAAAAAGCAGCTGTCTTGCCACTTCCAGTCCTTGCCTGCACAATTGCATCCTGGCCCTGCAGAACAACCGGAATTGTCCTTGCCTGCACATCAGATGCCTTTCTGAAGCCCTTTTGGGCTATTGCATTCTCTAGATTTTTGTTTAGATTAAACTCATTGAAATTCAATTTTTATCCCTCTGTTTTTTGTAAATTTTTTTTCAGAAAAAGCAAAAAAGCTAATGCAGCCCTGAAAACCAGGGCAATTTTCAGTTAAGAAAATCAGATTAACTTAAATTGAACTTTCTCTAATACATAATATATAAACTGCTGTAATTAAAAAGCCTTGGTTGGGGCGAAAAAGCAGGCTCTTGCCTTTAAAGCAGCAGCCCGAGCGAAATGCAGGCAGCAAGGGCTATGGCTGCGCCTGCAACCTGGTGCTTTCTGACCTTCTCCCTGTTAATCAAAACGCCGAGCACAAGGCCAACCGCAGGATAGCACTCTATAATTGCAATTGTCACAGCAAGCTCTTCTTCCAGAACAGCAAAGGCAAACAAAAGCCAGGCAAGCGTGTCAAATACTCCCATGCCAAGTATAACAAGCTTGTAAGTTTTTGCGTTCTTTACGAGTTTGGGAAAGCCCTCCCTTCTCCATATTAAGAAAAGGCAGATTATGGTAAAAACAAGGTATGGCACCCAGACAGCCATTGCAGGCGAAACCTGCCTTGAGCCTGCAGCCGTAAGAAAGTTAAGGAAAGCCATTCCAATCGCGCCAATCACAGCAAGCATTACCCCTTTCTCAAACCTTTTAAAGTAGTGCTGCTTTGAAATTGCACCAAGGGAAAGCAGGCCGATTCCTGCAAGAATGAGGAGAACCAGGGCAGCCTGCTGGGTTGAAAGGGTTTCAGCAAAGAAAACAAGGCCAAGGATTACAGTTATAGGCAGCTCCACCTCAAAAACAATTTCTATTACTGAAAGCTTTCCCTCCTTCAGTGCCTCAAAGTCAAGCAGTGCAACAAAAAGCGTTACAATTCCAATAAAGGACAGGAAAAGCAAATTTTCAACTGAGAAAAGCAGGTGCAGGTCAAGCAGCACAAAGGGCAGAAGCATTACTGAACCAATGATTCCAATGAATGCAAGGGATTCAACGTCTCCGGATTGCCTTGTGCTTTTCTGGATGAAAAAGTCGCCAAAGCCCCAGCACACCATTGCACCAAAGGCAGCAAGAACACCCAACTCAAAAAGCATTAAAGAGAAAGGCAAAACCAGAATATAAAGCTATTTCCCAGGACGAGCTGCCTCCCTTTTTTAAAACAATAAAGCCCATTTCCTTTATGCACAAACCACCTACTGCAAAAATCAGGCCCAACCTTGTTGCGGAAAAGCCTTCTTTTGGGAAAATAAATTTAATTGTCTTCATGATGGGCGCACTTGGAAACATCATCCTTGTGTTTGTCCCATTGTTCCTTGCAGAAATGGGGCTAACAGGCCTGGAGATTGGAATCCTGATTGGAACAGGGCTTATTACAAGGCTTTTTGCCTCAATTCCAATCGGGGTAATAAGCGACAGGTTCAGCACAAAGGCAGCATTTTACGCTGCAATCGCATTCATTATTATATTCCTTGTCGGGCTGAATTTTACAACAAACTTCTTCTTTCTCTTGGTTTTGTTCATCCTGCTTGGGTTGGGCAAGGAAACAATAAACAGCTTCCTTGACATCTTCACTTTGAAGGCGCAGGGGGAAAAGGCAGGAAAGACATTTGGCAAATTCCAGCTTTCAAGGTATTTGGGAAGCGGAACAGGGGCCTTGCTTTCAGGGATTGCAATTGCATTCCTTGCATTTGCACTAACATTCAACATTGTTGCTGTTTTGGTCCTGCTATTGCTTGTTCCAATCTACTTGCTAAAAGATGTTCCAAAGGAAAAAATAAACCTTTTTCAGTATGGCAAGGATTTCCTGAAAGTGAAAAACGTGCTTTTCGCAGGAATGCTTTTCCTGTTCACATTCCACTGGGGGGCAGAGCACACAACATACGGCCTTTTCCTGAAAAACTACCTTGACCTTGATACAGCTTGGTCAGGGCTTTACATAAGCATTACCCTCATCTTCCTGGCTTTGGCTGCATTCCTCGGAGGCAGGCTAATTGACAAGGGCATTGAGCACAAAAAGCTGTTCATTGTTGGCGTGCTGTTTTCAGGAATTGGGCACATCATGATGGTTAATGAGAATGTTTTTGTTTCACTTTTTTGGAGGATTCTTCACGAGGCAGGTGATGGCCTTTTCTTCATCACCCAGTTTGTCTGGATCTCGCTCTTGTTTGAGAAGGAAAGGATTGGCGGCAACTATGGAATAATGTTCACAATAATGACCTTGGGTGCGTTCACAGGCGCAATAGCCTTCGGGCCGCTGGGGGAGGCAACAAATTACACCGCGCCCTTTATTGTTTCAGGGGCAATTCTGATAGCAGAAGCGCTAATTCTTGGGATTTACATCTTTGGAAAGGGTTTAAAGAAGAAACCAGCATAGAAGATATGCCATGAAAGCGGGTTCAATCGCAAAGCTAGCTATTTCAATCCTTTTGTGCCAGGCAGCTGGCATTCTTGGAAGCGTTTTCACCTTTCAGGCAATTCCAAACTGGTATGCTGCTCTTGAAAAGCCATGGTTTACGCCGCCAAATTGGGCTTTTGGGCCTGTGTGGATTGCCCTTTACACGCTGATGGGAATTGCGCTTTTCCTCGTGTGGCAGAAAGGGCTTGAAACAAAGAAGGCAAAGCTTGCGATTGGAATTTTTGGAGTGCAGCTCGCGCTAAATGCCATCTGGTCAATCATCTTCTTTGGAATGCAAATGCCATTCCCTGCATTCATTGAAATTTTATTGCTCTGGATTGCAATTGCAGCAACGATTGTGAAATTCTGGCCAATCTCAAGAAAGGCAGCACTGCTTCTCATTCCCTACATTGTTTGGGTTAGCATTGCAACAGCACTCAACTATTCAGTCTGGGTGCTGAACGCATAATCCCCTGAATCACGCAATAAAAAGGATTATTGCAACCAGCACTGGCTGGTGCAGGAAGTAGATGAGCAGGCTCTTTCTCCCAAGGAATGAGAAGAATGCAATGAACCGGTTCCCTGAAAGGTCCGGAATCCTGAAATCCCTTTCAGCGCTTGGGTAGAGCGCGCGCCCAAAGAAAATGCCGAGAAGCACAACCCCAAGCCAGGGAAGCAAAGGGAAATAGTCAAAGGTGTAAAAGCCTTCTGGAACCAAGCCAAGCCACAAAAGCCAGTGGGATGAAACATGGAATGTTTGCAGCCATAGGCCGAGCAGGATGAATGAAATTCCGAGAAGGAGGCTTAGCCTCTTTTTTCCAAGCAGGGGAAAGACAAGGATTATTGCAATCCCAATGAAGTGCAGAACCCCAAATATTATGAACTCCTGCGGGAAAACCAGCCAGGTTATTGCAGTAATTGCAAGGCCAAGGGCAAATGTCTTCAGGCCTCGGAAAAGGTACTTTTTGAAAAGCCCTGCTTTGCCCTTTTCCGACCTTGCCCTGCTGTAGCTGATTGAAAGGCACAGCCCAACAATGAGGAGAAAAGCAACAGGCGCAAAGCTCCTGAAGAGGAAAAGGGAATCGCTGTGAATTGGAAAGCTGTAGCCGGCAAAGTAGTTCAGGTCAAACAGGGTATGGTAGGCAATCATTGAAATTACGGCAAGCCCACGCAAAAAGTCAATCTCAAAAAAGCGCTTCATGCAGAAAAAGCAAGGGGAAAACTGCTTTAAAAACTTTTAGGGGAACAGTACTCTCTCCAAAGCGGCTTAAATACCCGGGCCCTTTTTCTAAAGCCATGGCCCTACTTGAAAAGCTGCAAACGCTGGGAAATGCCGCTTCATGGGACAGCTGCGGCGGCGTGAAACAGAAAAGCATGAAGAAAGCAGGCATTCCAGCCTCCTACAGCAGCTTTATATATGATTGCGCAAACTCAAGCGAGCCCTGCAGGCTTATGAAAGTTCTGCAGAGCAATTCCTGCATCCACGACTGCAGGTACTGCGTGAACAACAAGTGCGGGAGCAAGGCAGAGCTTGCTCCAATTGAACTGGCAAAAAGCTTCAATTCACTGGAAAGGGCAGGGCATGTTGAGGGCCTCTTTTTAAGTTCGGCAGTTACAGGGGAAGCGGACAGGACAGCAGAAAAAATGATTGAAAGCGCGCGCCTCTTGAGGCAGAGGTTCAGGTTTCACGGTTACATTCATTTGAAGGCCTTGCCCACGATGTCAAAGCACTTAATCTTTGAAATGGCTTCACTGGCAAACAGGCTCTCGCTTAATCTGGAGGCAGTGGACAAGGAGCACTGGCAGGAATTGGGAAGCACAAAGGATTATAGAAGGGATTTGCAGCAAAGGCTTCTGTGGCTTGATGAGGCAAAGAGAAGGGGCAAGCTGACAAGCTTTACAACCCAGCTTATTTTGGGTGCAGCCGGCGAGAACGACTTGGATGTTTTGGAGAAAATGCGCTGGATGTATGAGAACACAAAACTGCACAGGACATATTTCTCTGCATTCCAGCCAATAAAGGGAACTGCCCTGGAGAAGCAGCAGGCTGAGAAGGCTTTGAGGGAGTACCAGCTCTACCAAAGCGACTGGCTTCTCAGGATTTACGGTTTTAAGCTGAAGGAAATAAAGCTTGGCCTGAATGAACAGAACAAGTTTGGCAACGCCCGAGACATTAAGATGGCGATTGCTGCAAACAACCCAAACCAGTTCCCTGTTGATGTGAATTGCGCAACAAAGGAAGAATTGCTGCGCGTTCCAGGAATTGGGCCTGTTGGGGCTGAAAGGGTCTTGAAAATCAGGCAGCAGGGGAAATTCAGGGAACTGAAGCAACTGAGAAAGGCAGGGGTAATCACAAGGAGGGCACAGGGCTTTATACAGCTTGACGGCCTAAGGCAGTCAAAACTGGGTTATTTCTGCTAAGGCCAAATTTTCGGCAATTGTTGAAGGCAACCAATTAAAAACCGTTAAACCCATTTTAATACCGGTATGGGCACGCTTTCATGGATTTTGGCTGCAACAATTGTGAACAGCCTTGTTGCACTGGCCGGTGCGGCAACCCTTGCATGGAGCAAGGGCACGCTGGAAAAGGCTTTGCACGCGCTTGTCGGCTTTTCGGCTGGCACGCTTTTGGCTGGCGCGTTCTTCCACCTTATAGCGGAATCACTGGAAGAGATGCAGGCAATGGATGCATTCTACCTTGTTTTTGCAGGCTTCATACTCTTCTTCTTGATTGAGAGGTTCCTGCACTGGCACCACTGCCATGAGGGGCACTGTGATGTGCACGCATTCTCATACCTCATACTTTTCGGTGATGCGATACACAACTTCATTGACGGCATAATAATTGCAGCATCCTTCCTGGTTAATGCAGCGCTCGGGATTGCAACAGCAATTGCAGTAATAAGCCATGAGCTTCCGCAGGAGCTTGGGGATTTTGGCGTGCTTGTTTACGGCGGCTTTGAAAGGAAAAAAGCCCTGCTTTACAATTTAATTTCACAGATGACAAGCATTCTTGGCGGGATTATCGGGTTCTTCTTTATAGGGGCAACAGGCATTGAGGCATACCTGCTGCCGTTTGCTGCAGGCGGCTTCATTTACATCAGTGCATCTGATTTAATACCGGAGTTGCATAAGGAAGCCAGCATCAGGAAAAGCCTTGTTGCATTCATGTTCTTCCTGCTGGGAGTGGGCTTCATGCTTGCAGTAAAGCAATTTTTCGCAAATTGAAGAAGCAAAAGGGATTTATATTTGAGAGCACTTTTATTTAAGTGGATTTCAGAGGGCTTGGGAAAATGGCTGTAATTGCAACCGCGTTTGTATTTTCAATGCTGTTCTACCTGCTGCTTACAGCAGGCTCTGGAAATATTGGGATTTGGAGCCTGCCAGAGCTGGCCTTTGCTGTAGGGTTTTCAGCTGTGCTTGCGCTTGTTGCAAAAAAGATTTTTACAAAACTGGGCATAACCCCAACAAGGAAGCTGCTGAACCCCAAAAGGTGGGCGCTGCTCCTTGTTTATGCAGTGGGGCCGTTCCTTTTCAGCATGGCAAAAGCCAACCTTGATGTGGCCTACAGGGTGGTAACAGGAAAAATCAGGCCAGGGATTGTAAAGGTTGAAACAGGGCTGAAAAGCCACCTTGCAACCACAGTGCTTGCAAACAGCATTACCCTTACGCCCGGAACGCTGACAATTGACCTTGATGAAAAGGGAAACCTTTACGTGCACTGGATTTATGTCAAGAGCAAGAAGCCAAGGCCAGAGGAAGTGTGCGGCAACTTTGTGAAGTGGGCAGGGAGGATTGCAGAATGATTGAAATTGCAAATGAAATGCTCATAGTTGGAGCAGCACTCGTGGTTTTTATAATAGTGTGCCTTGCAAGGGTTGTGCTTGGAAAAACAATCGCAGACAGGGTTGTTGCAGTTGACACAATCAACACGCAGCTTGTTGCAGCCCTTGTAGTGCTGGGAGCGGCATTCTCACAGATTTCATTCATTGACATAGCAGTCATTTACGCAATGCTTGCATTTGTCTCAACGCTTTACATTGCAAAATACCTGGAGGACAAGGCATGATTTGGGCAATTTACCTGCTTTTTGGAATTGGGCTGGCATTCCAGGCACTTGGAAGCGTTGCCCTGCACAGGTTCCCTGATGCCTACACAAGGCTGCACGGCGCAACAAAGTGCACAACCTTTGGCTCAATCTTCATATACCTTGGGGTAATGCTTTATGGCGCAATACTCTTCATGGAGGGGCAGACAAGCTATGCAGGGCTTGTTTCACACACCTTCCTTGTCCTGGTCCTCATAATGGTTACAAACCCTACAGGGGCGCATGCAATTGCAAGGGCAGCCTACAGGAGCGGGATAAAGCCAAAGCTACTGGTGGTGGATGAGCTCAGGGGGGCGGGGAAATGATTTTTGAGGCAATACAGGTTTTGCTGCTTGCAGGCATAATCTCCACAGCGTTCATCGCGCTCAAGGAAAAGGATTTGCTTGTATCAGTGGTGGCAATGGCTGCAATGAGCTTATTGCTTTCAGCAGAATTCTACCTTCTGCAGGCACCAGATGTGGCAATAGCAGAGGCAGCAATAGGCGCAGGCCTCACAACAGTTGTTTACATAACTGCAATCAAAAAAACAAGCAGGTGGGAAGATGAAAAATAGCAGGGCTGCTTCAGTTTTAACAGCAGCAGGCAGGGGGAAGATGAAATGCAGCAGGGCTGCTGCACATTCAACAGCAAAGGGGGCAGAAGATGAAAAATAGCTTCAGGGCTGCTTCCCTTGCAATACTGTTCATACTGCTCATTGTTGCAGTGCTTTCAATCAGGCCATTTGGCCAGCCAAGGGAAACGGCAATGGACGACTACTTCATTGCAAGAGCGCAGCAGGAAACAGGCAGCAACAATGTGGTTACATCAATCGTGTTTGATTACAGGGCACTGGACACTTTGGGCGAAACCACAGTGCTGTTTGCGGCAATAAGCGGCATGTTTGCGCTGTTCCTCGGGGAAAAAGGTGGAAAGAATGGATAAGCCGGACACAGGACTGTCGCCTGTTGTGAAAACAATTGCCTACATTGTTGCTGTTCCAATAGCAACATTCGGGTTTTACATTGCACTCCATGGGCACCTGACACCAGGAGGGGGCTTTGCAGGCGGCGCAATTGTGGCAACAATCACAGCGCTGTTCCTTGTGGCATTTGGAAGAAGCATAATAAAGGGCCTGCATGCAAAGGCATTTTCATCGCTAAGGACACTGAAGAACATTGGCATAACTGCCTTTGGGCTTCTTGTGCTTGCAAGCCTTTCAGCAACCTTCCTGCACAGGTTCCTTACAAGCAGCACCTGGTTCTTCCAGGCAAGCATTCCGTTTGGCGCAAACCCAGGCGAGCTTGGCACAGCAGGCGCAATACCAATAATGAACATTTTTGTAGGCCTTGAAGTCACTATGGGGCTCTCGCTTGCAGTAATACTTTTGCTTGTAATTGGGGAAGAGAAAGAATGTTTGGAAAATAGCAAAGCAAGGAAAGGGGGGCAGAAAAAAATGAGCACTCTGTTTACTGCAACTGCAAAAGGGGGCAAAGCAGAATGAGCATTCCGTTCATTGCAGTAATTATCCTTGCAGTGCTTGGGATTGCAGCCCTGCTCTTCAAAAGGAACATGGTGAAGATAGTGATTGCAATCAATGTAATTGGCTCTGCGGCAAACCTCTTCCTTGTTTCGCTTGGATACAGGGCTGACTCAGTTGCACCCATATTTACTAACGCGCCAAAGCTTGAAATGGTGCTGCCAACACCGCAGGCCTTAACCCTTACAAGCATTGTAATAAACATGGCAGTGGTTGCGCTAATGCTCTCGCTTGCAGTGCTTTTCTACCAAAAATACAAAACCCTTGATTCAGGGAAAAGGAGGCTTTCAGGATGATTCAGCAAGAGCTTTTGCTACTGCACAGCCCTGCACTCCTGATAGCTTTGCCATTGCTTGCTGCATTCATAACACCGCTTGTCAGCAAAAGCAGGCCCTGGGTGAGAAACCTTTGGGTTGTGCTTGCACTTGCCTTCACTGAACTCTTTGCAGCAATGCTCTACCTTGATGTTTTTTCGGGCAAAGTGCATGCTTATAGAGTGGGGGCAGAGCTCCCTGGAATTGCCTCATCAGCAGGCTTTCCAATAAGGGTCATTTTGGTTGGTGATGCCCTTTCAGCACTTGTTGCACTGCTTGCAATTTCAATTTCACTGGCTGCAGCAGTTTACTCCTGGAAATTCATGCAGGGCAAGGAAGGGCTTGAAAAATTCTACACGCTTCTCCTGCTGCTTGCAGGCAGCATGGCAGGCCTTGCGCTTACAGGCGACTTCTTCACCCTTTTTGTATTCTTTGAAATAATGAGCATTTCCTCAGCAGG
>JAFGDB010000016.1 GCA_016932355.1 Candidatus Iainarchaeum sp.
CCCTAGGCTGCTTTAATTGAATGAAAGGAAAAAAGAAGGGCTTTAATCGCCCAAAGGCGATTGGTTTTCCCAGTGCTTTTTTTCAAAAGAAAAAAAGGCTTTTAGCCCTTTTACTTCTTTTTCCTGCTTTGCGGGCTTGCCTTCCTGTGCCTTCCTATTTCCTCAAGCTTTTTTCCGGGAATCCTTTGGACTTCCCTCACAAGCTCGTGCAGGTTAGTGCTCCTTCTCCTCTGCCTTCCTATTTCCTCAAGCTTTTTTCCGGGGATTTCCTGGACCTCTTTTGCAAGGTGGACAAGCCCTGTGCCATGCCCTGAGCCAACGCCCTCCTTTAGGGCAACTGCCACTATCAGGACAATGACTATTACCACGAGGCCAAGAAGGAGTGTATCGCCCAAGTCGCTCAGCCCAAAGAATCCAACTGGAACAGCAGGCTCTTCCCCCTGCTCCTCGCCAGGCGCGTTCAGGTCAATGAGAAGGGTCCTGTCAATATCTCCCCTGTCAGTGCTTATCTTCAAGGGCACTGAAAACAGAAGCCTGCTTTCCTCCGGCCCAATCTCCATTGTAACAGGAACGCTTGCCTCTTCCCCTGGGTTAAGGCTTGTTTCGTTGAAGTCAATCCTTGCCTTTGGGTCAAGTGATGTGACACTGAGAATGATTATGCTGCTGTTTCCATCATTTGAAAGCCTTATTGTAAGCTTTAGCACTTTCTCAAGCCTTTCAATGTATTCGTCAACTGCAACCTCTGCATTAATCTCTGCTTCTCCTTTTTCCCCTTCCTGTTCAGCCTTCTTTACATTTATCTGCACTGCCCTCTTTACTGTGCCTTCCTCGCTTGTTAATGAGATTTCCTCTGTGTATGTGCCTGGCTCAACGCTGTGCGGGGTTGCAAAGTAGAAGTAAATCTCCTTGGCCTGGCCTGCTTCCAGTGGAATTGCCTCCGGCTCAAAGAAAACCCACCCTGTTCCCTGGGAGCTAACCAATATATTCTGCGCCTCTGTCCCGTTGTTCTTTGCCTTTACTGTGAATAGCTCGCTCTTGCAGTTTACATCAAGCTCTACAGGGCTTGCAAGGCTGCCCCAGTCCACGCTCAGGTTGTAGCAGTCACTTGCATTGAGGGTGTATGCTTTTTCCATTGAAAAGTTCTCGCCAGCAAGGGCAAAGGTGAATTCTTTCTGGCCTGCTTTCTCCCTTTCAAGCTCAAGCTTAACGCTTACTTCCTGTGTTTTGCCGCTTTCAATGCTTATCTCTGCGGGTGCTATCACTGAGTCAATGCCGTTTACCCTTACTGCAGCCTGAACAGTTTCAACCGAATCATTCTTAAGCGTGAAAACATATTCTGGCTTGCTTTCAATGCAAAGCGAGGGCATTTCGCCTGCCTCTGCGCCGTTCAGGAGAACCTTTTCAACTGAAAGGCTGTAGCAGTCCTTTAGCTCAACTGAAAAGGATTTCTCAACCTGCTTTCCAAACTTTTCTGACTCTGCCTTCAAAGCAAGCTCGTAGCTTCCAGGCTGTGCGCTTGTTTTTGAAAAAACTACTGCAATTTCCTTTTCTTCGCCTGCCTTTAGCTCAAGCTCTTGAATTTCAAGCTCTGCCCATTCAATGCCTGTTGCTGAAAGCTTGATTGTGTCATCCTGGATCCCTGAATTCTTTACCTTTATGGCTGCCTCTGAGCCTGTTTCAAGGCAGGATTCCAGTTTTCCGGCTGAAAGCCCAATGCCCTGCTTGTCCTCGATTTCAAGTGAGGCGCTTGCAGTTGCTGAAAACGTTGTTGCAAGCAGATCAGCCTTTACCTGAAAGCTGTATTTCTTTACATCTGCATCGCAGTCTGCCTTTACCTTGAGCTCAACCTCTTTGGTCTGGCCTTTCTGCAGGTTGAGGGTTGCTGCCTCCAGTTCAATCCAGCTTTGGGGTATGCCTTCAAGGCTTAAAACAGCGTTTTCAGACCTCTCGCCTAAATTCTTTACCTTTACTGTGAAAAGCGTTTCCTCGCACTGCGCTGCCTTCTGGCTTTCAGGGCTTACTGAAAGCTGCAATGCCCTGCTCTCAACCACTGTAACCTCTATTTCTTTTGAAATCTCCTGGCCGTTGCTCACCTCAATCCTCACAATGTACTTTCCTGGGGTGATGTAACAGCTCTGGGGCTTTACAAATGAATAGAGCTCTTTGCTTTCATTTGCAGCCAGCGTTATTGCAAGCGGCTGCTCCCCAATCCAAACCCCGTTTACATTAATCCAGTTGCTGTTTTCGCCAACAGCCCTCACAGTGTATGTCTGCGTTTCGCTGCCCTGATTGTGCAGCAAGTATGTTGCCTTTCCAGGGACAAAACAATCAGTTGTCACTGAAAAGTTTCCTGTTAACTCTGCGGCCTGCGCTGTTGCAGCAATAAGCAAAACAAACAGAACAAGAAAAAACTTTGAATCCATATCCTATTACCCCCTCATCCATGCTTCCTTTTTTGTGTTTGTGTTGGGAGTTCTAACCGCCCTGGCTATCAAAACCACGGCTGTAATCAGTATAACCAATGCAGCCAAGCCGAGGAGTGCGCTGCCGCCTGTTGCAAACAGCCCAATAAGGCCCTGCAGCTTTGACTGCTGCTCTTCCTCCTGCTCTTCTTCTGCTTCAGCCACTGTAAGCTGCACTGTTTCAGATTGGGTATATTCCTGGCTTGCTGCCTGAAGCAAAATGCTGTATGTTCCTGCTGTTCCAGGCGCTGCCTTAAGCATTATTTCAAGCTGCTTTTCCTCTCCCGGGAGCAGGTGCTGGCTTGCAACGCTTACCGCTGTTATGCCTGTTGGCAGTGAAAGCAGCCTTGCCTGTATTCCTGAAATTTCTTCTTTGGAATTGTTCCTGATTGAAACAAGCAATGCTTTGCTGCTGTTTTCATCAATCCTCAGAGAGGAGCTGTAGCCTGTTATTTCAAGCATTTCCTGGGGCTCTGGCTCTTCCTCCTCTTCAACAACCCTGAACCTGAGCTTTTTCCTGAATGTTTCATCATCTGTCTTTACTTCCAGTTCAATCTCGTATTGTTTCTCTTCCGCCTCTGGGAGGGCGCTCACATTCACAAAAATCTGCCTTTTGCTGTGCTTTTCAAGCGTTAATTCGTCCTCTGAAAGCTCTGCCTCTATCTCATCATAGCCATTGTCAAGCTCCATCTCAAATTTCTCGCTGTAGTCCCCTAAATTTTCAAGCAGGGCTGTGAAGACAGCGCTTCCGCAGCTTTTCACTTCAAGGTTATTCTCTTCAACTGAAACCTCTGTTGAGTGCATTTTCCTTGGCCTTATGCAGGTGCTTTTCTCAACGCTGTAATCTGAATTCCAGGCGTGCAGCGTGACATTGTAGTCCTTTACTGTTGCCTCCTCTGGAATGTTGACTGCAAAGTAGAATGTCCTTTTCTCGTTTGCCTCAAGCCAGGCGCTGCTGGCCTGCATTCTTGCGTCAAGGTCGTTTCCCGCGCTAAAATAGAGCTTTTGCTCCTCATCCTTCATGTTTTCCACAGTGAAATATATTTTTTCCTCCTTGCCCTTTTCAACTGTCTTGCAGCTTGAAGTGAGCCTTACTGTAAAGCCTGCTTTTTCCTCATTGCCGCACTCCACAACATCAACCTTTAGGCTTTTCTTGGCTGTTTCCTCATCGGTTATTGCATACATGCTTACATCATGGCTTCCCTCAGCGCTGTATGGAGAGGGATGCAGCTTCAATTCAACGTATTTCTCCTGGAATGGCACAAGCGTAAAGCTGCTTGGCTTGAAGTATGGGAGCAGCATCTCGTTTTCTGCCTGCAGTTCAACCTCCTTGTATTCATCGCTGTTGTTCCTTACAAGCACGTTGATTGTTTCATCCTCGCCAAGGCATATGTCATTGCTGTGTGCAACCAGCTCAATTTCAGGTTCCTCTGAAACAAGCACTGAGAAGAATGCCGTTGCATTCCCGCCATCAGATTCTGCGTAAATGCCGCCTGTGTGCAGGCCCCTTGGGGCGTTGTTTGTCCTTACTGTTAATGTAAAGCTTGTTGCCTCTGCCTCATTAAGGCAGATGTCCTGAATGCTGAGGCTTGTTTCAAAGTATGTGTCCTCATCTGCTTCAAGCTCAATACATGCCCTGCCATACCCCTGGTTCTTTAGCTGGAATGCCATGCCAATTGAGTCATTCCTTGACATGCTTGCCTGCTTAAAGCTTGGGATTATTGCAATTGATGCAAGCGCGCTTGTTGAAAGCAGCACCAAAACCAATGAAATTAAAAGAATTTTTCCAGAATTCATTTTCCTGCCTCCAGCCTTTTGACAAACCTTGCTATAAACGCTATTAGGAGAAGTGCTGCAACCACTGCAAGAACTGCGTTTACCGCATTCTCAAGTGTTGCAAGCTCTGAAAGGTCTGGCAGGGCAAAAAAGCCCAAAAGCCCTGGAACATGCCATGGCTCTGGCTCTTGCTCTCCATTTCCCTTATCTTCAGCCTTTTCCTTGAACATTACTGTAATTTGCCTTGTTTCCTGCTCCTCCCCCAAAAGAATCCTGATGCTTCCTCTGAAGTTTGTCCCCTCAAGCTCTTCCCTTGGGGCAATGTTGAGTGTTGCAGTAAGGGTTTTTCCCGCGCCAATCTTGCCTGCTGTTGGGGCAATGCTTGCATTTCCAGGCATGCTTAGCCCAATGCTGTAGCTCTGCTCCACAGGTGAATCGTTTTTGATTGAAACAGGAACTGCCTTGTGTTCGTCCATTACCACAATTGTGCCTGGCACATCAATTTGAATTGCGTGAACGCTTACGCTGAGCAATAAGAAGAACAGCACGAAGGCTATTGTGAATATGCCTTTAGGCATGGTTTTCCCGAGGCTTTTGCATAGCAAAAGGCTTTTATCCAATCCCAATCCCCACTTCAAAGCAAATTATGTATCAGCGTTATGTATTAACTGATTCACTTTGCTTTGTTACTATATAATTGCTGCTTGCTTTTTATAAAAGGTTATCGTTTAAGCCTTTTTTCCCTGTGGGGAAAAAAGCCTTGGGAAAACAGCTTCGCGGAAAAAGAAAGCCTATTTTATCATCTGCTTGAGCAAATCCGATTTTGTCAGGATTCCTGCAATCTTTCCCTTTTTCACTACCAAAACAGCTGAGTTGAATGAAAGCAGCTGGCTTGCAACAGAAACAGGCGTGTTCTCCTGTATTGTTGGCAGGGCTTCCTCCATTGCCTCTTCAACCCTTGCCCTCTCAATTTCAAGGCCAGGGCTTGAGTTTATTTTTCCCAAAATGCCCCTCTCTGTAATGCTGCCGACAGGCTTTTCCTTTGAAAGCACTGGCAATTGGCTCAAGCCATGCTTCTCCAGCGCCCTTATCGCGCTCTTCAGGCTTTCGCTTTCCTCAACGCTTACAACAGGCCTTGTCATGGCATCTTTCACAAGCTTTTCCTGCTTTGCATGCAATTGGGTTAGGCAGTCAAAAAGCCTTTTTGCCTTGGCATAGCTTGGCTCAATCTTCCCTGCCTCGATTTTTGCAATAAGGCTTTGTGAAACACTGCTTATTTCAGAGAGGCTGCTCTGGGTGAGGCCTGCTGCAACCCTTCTCTGCTTTATTTCCCTCAGGTCTGGAAGCATGGGGGTTGTTCAGCCTCCCTTTCATTAAACCCTGGAACCATAGCATTATTCATGGGGCAACTGTTTTTATTCCTTATTCCAATCGGAATATTTGAAGCATTTTGCAATTAATTAAAAGCATAACCCTGTTTTTTCATAATTAAGCAATGCAAATTTTTGGAGTTGATACTTAATGAGGACTGGGAATGGAAAATTCTTGTTTACAAGCGAGGCTATGGCTGAAGGGCACCCTGACAAGGTCTGCGACCAAATCAGCGATGCTGTTCTTGATGAGATTATTAAGGATGACCCTACAGCCAGGGTTGCATGTGAAACAATGGCAGGCATGGGCTTTGTTGTTGTAACAGGCGAAATCACTACAAAGACCTATGTGGATGTTCAGAAAATCGCAAGGGGGGTTATCAGGGACATTGGCTATGACAAGCCAGAGTACGGCTTTGACTACCAGAGTGTTGGAATTCTCACCTCAATCCATGAGCAGAGCCCTGACATTGCAATGGGCGTTAACGAGAAGGAGGGTGAGGCAGGAGCCGGAGACCAGGGCATGATGTCAGGCTATGCGACAAATGAGACCCCTGAACTGATGCCCGCACCCATAATGTATGCCCACAAGCTCGCAATGAAGCTGACAGAGGCAAGGAAGAATGGAACATTGAAGTATTTGAGGCCTGACGGCAAAACACAGGTTACCATAGAGTATGAGGGCGCCAAGCCAAAGAGAATCACAGCAGTTGTTGTTGCAGCCCAGCACGACCCTGATGTTGAGCTGGAACAGCTGAGGGCTGACATCAAGGAAAAGGTCATAAAGCCTGTTTGCGGAGAAATGGCTGATGATAGCACAGAATACTTCATCAACAACACTGGCAGGTTTGTAATGGGCGGCCCTGTTGCTGATGCAGGCTGCACTGGCAGGAAAATAATTGTTGACACGTATGGCGGTGTTGGAAACCATGGCGGCGGGGCCTTCTCCGGAAAGGACCCAACCAAGGTTGACAGGTCAGCTGCTTACATGGCAAGGCATATTGCAAAGAACATTGTAAAGGCTGGCTTGGCTGACAGGGCTGAGGTGCAGATTTCTTACGCAATCGGTGGCAGGCAGCCAATAAGCCTTTTCATCGACATGCACGGGACATGCAAGACCGAACCGCAAAAGGTTTACAATGCAGTGAAAAAGCTGTTTGACCTCAGGCCAAGCGAAATAGTGAAATACCTTGACCTAAGGAAGCCCATTTTCAGGAAAGCGTGCACTTACGGCCACTTTGGGCACGAGGACGAAATCTTTTCCTGGGAAAAGACCAACAAGGCCGAGGAGCTTAGAAAAGAATGCGGGCTTTAAATGCAAAGCCCACCTTTTTTTATTTATTATTCTCTTTTATATAATCAATTAAATTGAAGTTTTCCACTGCCTGAGGGTTTGCAATGCTTGAGGACTTCATTGAATCAAACAATTTGGCAGCAAAAATCCTGCCCTATGCTGCAAAGGGCAGGCTTGTCAAGTGCAGGCTTTTTATCTGCGGCAAGAGCTATGCCCTTGCAGTGGCCTTTGCCAGTGAAAGAATTTCAAGGGAAAAGCTCAAGGCTGCCTTAAAGGCAGATTCTGTTGAAATTGCAGATTCAGTTGCCGTTGAGGATGTAACAGGCTACAATTCCGAATTCCTGCCTCCAATCTCAATCTATGGGGTGGCGGTTGTTCTTGACCAAAAGGCTGCGGAAGCAGAAAAGCTCAGGTGCCTTGTTTCAGATGAAAGAACCCTTGAGATAACCCCTGTGGAAATAGCTGAAACAAACGAGGGCTGCATTACTGCAGACATATGCGAATAGGCTGTGCCTCTTCCATTTTTAAAGTTCGGATTTCCCCTCTGGAAGGTTTATTTTTTAAAACCAATCCAGCTGGCCTTTTTTTTGCACTTTTAACGCTTTATTTTTTAAAACCAATCCAGCTTATTTTTCAGTGAAATGCTGCTTGATTTGCATATTCACAGCAGGCAGAGCAATGATGCCCTGAACAAGCCAGCCGAGCTTGTGGGCAAGGCTGCTGAAAAGGGCATTGGTTTTGCAATCACAGACCACAACAGCTGCGGTGCCTGGCCAGAGCTCAAAAAGCTTGCAGCGCAGCGCAATGTCCCCCTAATTCTTGGAACAGAGATTAAGGTTACGCGCGGTAAAAAGCTCCTTGGGGAAATTCTTGGGCTTTTCCTGAAAAAGCCTGTTGAAACACGCGACTTTTATGAGGCAGTTTCCCAGATTCACAAGCAGCATGGCATTGTTGCTGCCCCGCACCCCTTTGACATCGTGAGAAAGCCCTACCTCAGGGGCTTTGATGAGCTGCCAAGCCTTGTTGAGCACATTGATGCAATTGAGGTCTTTAACAGCAGGACAATAATCCCTGCATTTAACAGGAGGGCAAGGGCTTTTGCCGAAGCAAGCAAAAAGCCCATGATTTGCGGAAGCGATGCCCACATCATTTCTGAGGTGGGCAATTCCCTCACAGAGGTCAATGCCAAAACACTGGAAGAGGCAAAGAACGAGATTCTTGCAGGCAGGACAATTCTGCACTGCAGGCGCGCAAGCCTCCTGGTCCACTTTTATTCAGCTTATGCAAAAATTGCGCCAAAATAGCGGGGGCAAAAATCATTGTTTTTTATTCAGCTTATGCAAAAATTGCACCCAGATAAAGGGCGCAAAAAGCAATGGAGGTATTGGAAATGATTTCGTTTCAGGACTGGCAGAAAGCAGAGCTTAAGGTTGCGAAAATCCTTGCAGCAGAGGACATCCCAGGAAAGGACAAGCTCTACAAGATCAAAATTGACTTGGGCTCTGAACAGAGGCAGATTGTTGCAGGCATCAGGGCATTCTACACCAAAGAAGAGCTTGAGGGAAAAAACCTCATAGTGGTGGCAAACCTCGAGCCTGCAAAGATTGCCGGAATTGAAAGCCAGGCAATGCTGCTTGCAGCAAAGGACTCTGAGGGAAAGTACAAGCTTGTAACAATTGACGGCTCTGTTGAGCCCGGCACTAAAGTGGAGTAACATCAGCCCTTTTTAAAGCCATGCTCCAATTGAAATCAGCCTAGGCCAGCAGAGTGGCTATGTATGGGAGGGCAATTATTGTCCCAATTGTTGAGCCTATGTTTGCAAAGGCTGTAACAATTAATATCCTTGAAACCCTGTTTCTTGTGAACTGCCTAAGCCCATTTAGCGCAGGCAGCTCCTCAAAGTCCTTGACCTTTGGCGAGCGCATTTTAAGCTCTACAAGGCCTGCAAACCAGCCTGCTGCAAACGCAGGGTGCAGTGAAGTGAACGGCGCAGCTATGAACGCTGCAAGTATTGAAAGCGGGTGCGCCCTTGCAATCGCTGCCCCCAATGCTGAAAGTATCCCATTCACCAAAAACCAGATTATGAATATGTTGAGCGCAACATCAATTCCCTTTGAGTAAAACCCATAGCCAATTATTGCAATGAACAGCGCTGGCACAAGGAATTTAAGGTAACGCAGCCTGCTTTTCCTTTTCTCAACAAGCATTAATTCCCTTACATCCCTTCTCTTGTCCAGGAACCTTTTAATGCCTTCCAAATGCCCTGCGCCCACAACCGCAACAATCTTTTTTCCAGGACTCTTCAGTATTGCGTTTGCAATGAAGATGTCCCTCTCATCCACAAGCACTGATTTAACGCTTGGCATCTCCTCCCCAAGCTTCTGCATCAGCGCGTTCAGAGTGTCCTTCTCTTTGAGGGATTCAATTGTCAGGTCATCAAGCTTTTCCCCCCATCCAAAGAATCCTGAGAGAATGCTGTAGCCCAGCTTTAGCTTCTCCCTCACCCCTGTTTTGTCAAGCGCCCTTTTCAAGGTTATTTTTACGTCCCTGTCAAGCAGAATGATGGGAATTTTCTTTTCCTCTGCAATCTCCACTGCCTGCAGCATCTCGCTCCCTGGCTTCACGCCCAAGTCATCGCCAATCTGCCTCTGCAGGTTTGCAAGCAGGATGTTTATGAGAAAGAGGTATGTTTTTCCCTCCCTTATTATCTGGCCCAAGTCTGTTTCCTGCCACTTCTTCCCTGACTTTAACTGCTGCAGCCTTGCCATGTCAAGCTCAATTCCAATAACGTCAGGCTTTTCGCTTTCAACGGTTTTCTTTACAAGCTCAACGCTTTCCCTGCTTACATGGGCAGTTCCTACAAGAACAATTTCCTTTCCAGGGGCCTTTACCTTCTCAACAAACAACCAGAATCACTGTATTTTAGAAAAGGGAAAAGGTTTAATTAAAAATGCTTTTGCCCTGTATATTGCCTAAGGTTTCTGCCATGGCAAAGGAAGTTCCAAAAAGGCTCCTGGATGTGCTTGCCTGCCCAAAGTGCAAAGGCAGCCTAAAATATGACAAGCCAAAGCATAAGCTAATCTGCAATAAATGCAGGCTCGCTTACAGGGTTGAAGACGGCATTCCAATAATGCTTGTGGAAGAAGCGGAAAAATTAAAATAATCTGCTCTTTTACTCCGCGC
>JAFGDB010000002.1 GCA_016932355.1 Candidatus Iainarchaeum sp.
CCGCAGGGCGAGCACATGGCATCGAGCAACCGAAGGTTGCGAAGATGGCATCAATCCACACGCGAAGCATTTTCCCAAGGCTTTTTGCAATAGCAAAAGGCTTCTCAGGATTTGCCGAGTGGACCCTGCGGGAATCGAAAAACCTTTTTTGCGAAAAAGGTTTGCGAAAAACTGCGAAAAACTGCGAAAAACTGCGAAAAACTGCGAAAAAAACGACTGCCACAGGAATCCATTTCGCTCCGCTCAATGGGTCAGTGGACCCTGCGGGAATCGAACCCGCTTCCCGGCCTTGCGAAGGCCGTGTCTTGCCAGTGGACTAAGGGCCCCTGGAAAAATTAGTTTGGGAAAGGGTTTAAAACAGCTATTTTTTCTTTTTCCCGAATTTTTCCCTGAATTTGGAGAAGTATACTGCAATAACCCTGTAAACCCTCATGAGCTTGGCGCTGTGGGCAAGCAGGTGAACCCCCTTTGAAAACCACTTTCCAATCGTTTTCTGGATTACTTTCAAAGCCCTGAGAACCCTGAAGAAAGAGCCAAATGGGAAGAAGGAAACAAGAAGGATAAGGTTGTTTTTGAAAAAGTGCCTCTTGTCCTTGGTTTCAATATAGCGGATTAGCAGTTCAACAACAAGGATGAAGATTGAGGCAAGGTCAATCAGTTCAAAGAGGAAGATTTGGCCCTCTGTTAAGGGAACTGTGAATTCTAGGATCAGGGTAATGAGAATTGCAAGCACTGCAACAAGGGCAAGCGCCTTCCAGAAGCGCACAAACAGCCGGTTCATGGAAAAAAGAAAGGGAAAGCACTATTTAATTGTTTCATTTTGCACTTGTTGCGCTCTTCATTGAAAAGGAGAATTTTTTTAGTGCAGCAAGCATTTTCATTTCGCTGTGCAGGTTCTCCTTGATTATGTTTATTACCGCGCTTCCAACAATGACCCCATCAGCCCCTGCATTGATTACCTGCTTCACCTGCTTTGGCCTGCTTATTCCAAAGCCAACGCACAAAGGAAGCTTTGTGTAAGGCCTTACTCTCCTGATTAAGTGGATTGCCCTGTTCTGCAATGTGGCTCTTGCCCCTGTCACGCCAAGCAGGGAAACAACGTAAACATAGCCAGAGCAGTGCTTTAATATTTTCTTTAAGCGCTTCTTGGTTGTAGTTGGGCTTACAATGAAAACCTGGTCAATGCCGTGCTTTCTAGCAGCTTTGAGCAAGGGCTTTGCCTCCTCCACAGGGCAGTCTGCTGCAAGCACTGCATCAATGCCTGCCTTCTTTGCATCAGAATAGAATTTATCAACCCCCCTCTGGAAAATGAGGTTGTAGTAAATTAGGAGGGAAATTGGAATTTCCTTGTTGTATGCGCGGATTCTTTTAATTAAAGCAAGACTCTTGTCAGTGTTCATTCCGCTTGCAAGAGCTCTCTGGTCTGCTTCCTGAATTGATGGGCCATCAGCAATTGGGTCAGAAAAACACGGCCCCAATTCCAGAGCATCTGCCCCTGAATCAACCAGGGTTTTGGCAATTTCCAAGGAAAGCTCTGCATTTGGGTCTCCAAGAACAAGGAATGGGATGAATGCCCCCTCCTTTTTTGCCTTTAATTCCTTAAACCTTTTCTCAAAGCGGCTCATTTTTTCATCTCGTTCAAATAATTTAACATAATGCTTTTAATTAAATAAAATGTACGAAAGCTTTTACCGTCTTATTCATGCCATGGCTTTTATTTCTGCCAGCTCTCTTGTTTTAAGTTTTATTAGTGGAAGTATCAAGATGTCCTTTGAAACCATTGGAACAATATTTTTTCCCTTTTTTTCCAAATCAATTATATGAAATCTGTTCAAGAGTTCAAGGTCTCTTGCAACAGCACTTAACCTTCTATTTGCCAATTCGCTCAGTTTTGTGGCATTTTTTGGCTTTCTGCTCTGAATCAATCTCACTAGTTGAAGCCTTTTCTTTGTAAATATCTGTGTTAGCTCTTCATCTGAAAGGCTTAGGATAAGGCCGTTATCAGGATACCTGTTTGGCTCTTTCCAAACCTTGTTAAGATAAGCTTTAACCGCATCCCATTTTTCATCTTTCAGCTCATATTTCATTAAATTTCACCTCAATTTCATTCTGTCAATGTAATATTTTCTGTATCGCTCAAAACTCTGCCTTATTTGCTCCAAGTAAAAATTAAAAATATCATTCAAGCCCTTTCCCAGCACAGGAATTGGTATTGGCTCTGGAGTAAGCCAGTACCTCTGTTCATGCAAAAAACCATGCGCCGTGTCAACCCCGTAAATCTCAAAAAAAACTTTCTCCAATTCTTGCCCTGTAATTCAAAGAAAAGCTTTTCACCCCATTTCTTTCAATTTCAAGCTTTACATCAAGCAAATCCAGTGAACTCAACGGGATAACAAACTTCTTCCACTTTGCCAATAAAACCACTAAAATATTACTATACATTAAATGTATAGTATTGTTTATAAACCTATTTGCCGCTTTTCAGCGGCCAGATTCTTTTGCCTTTCCTGTCAAATATTGGCATTCTTAATTCCGGCTTTCTTGCTGTTGCAGTAAGGATTTTGCCAACAACATCTTTTGCATCTTTTGTTAGGGCAACGATGCCCAACAGATGGTTTAATCCTCCCCCCTTTTGCCTTAATATGTCGCCATCAAGCTGAACCCAGCCATACCCAAAACCACTAAGACGTATTGGCGTTTCTGGTTCTAAAACCATTAAAAGCTCGTACTGGCGGCTGCCGCCACTGCGTTCTCGTCTTCCAAGGGTCAGCCTGGAATAAAGCTTTGAGCAGAGCCTCAAAACTGTCTGCAACTGTTTTGGGTTTCTTGCGAGGAAATCTGGCTCAAAGAGAAGCCTTGGAATTGCCCTGAATTCCTGGGCTGATGTTGTTCTGCGAAGCCCTCTTATAAATCTCTTGTAATGGTCTATATGGCGCCTTATACCATCCTCATCAGTATACATCTTTGCTTCCAAAATCTTTTTCCTAAATTGCGCCCAGTTTCCGCTCAACGCTGCTTCAAAGACCTGCCTGTTTTTTGCTTCATGAATAAAATCATGAAGCACTCCAAAGTCTTTTCGCGTCCATTGATCTTTTTCAAACATAAAGTCATCATATTCGCCGCCATCATATTTTCCTCGAAGGGATTCCAGAAGTTCGTTCTGGAGCCAGCGCAGTGCTTTGTTTCTATCCGGTATACTTTTTGATTTTTTTATCAGGTCTTCTGATAATTTCTCAAAATGGAGCTTTCTAACGCTGTGAGTCCAATCTACACAAGACCAAGCTGCTTTTGCCCATTCCCTTTTGTTACCGTAATCAACAAAATGGCGCAAACCTTTTGAAGATTTAAAAGCTTCCTTCCCATAAAGTATCCCCCTATTCAAAGTTTCAAGAAGTTCCCCATGGTTAACAAACCTTAAAAGAAGCGGCCCCTTCTTAAGCCTCTTAATTTTGATTTGGACTGCTTCTGGCACAACATCAGGCCTGCGCTTTGCTGCCAAGCGCGCAGCAGTTAATTTCTGCCTCTTGGATTTAGCAGTTGGTCTGTATCGCCTTGCTGTTGCCATAAATACATGTAATGAGTTTTAGTTTTTAAAAGGCTTAACCTATCTATTTTTCATCCCCAGTTCCTTTACAGCAATATCCAAATCCTTGTCTCCCCTGCCGCTCAAATTCACTATTACAATATCATTCTTCTTGCACTTCCTTGCGTATTTGGGGAGGAAGGCCACTGCATGAGAGCTCTCCAAAGCGGGAATAATGCCCTCTTCAATGCTCAGCATCTTGAATGCTGCAAGTGCTTCCCTGTCTGTTGCATAAGTGTAACTTGCCCTCTTCAAGTCACGAAGCAAGGCATGTTCCGGCCCTACAGCACTGTAATCAAGGCCGGCTGAAACACTGTGCGTGTTGTAAATCTGGCCAAACTTGTCCTGCAATACGTATGTCATTGTTCCGTGGAGAACACCTAATCTGCCAATTTTTTTGTCAGCAAACCTTGCAGCGTGTTTCCCGCTTGGAATGCCAAGGCCGCCTGCCTCAACTCCGATTAATTCAACATTTTTGTCCGGAATAAATGCTTTAAAAATGCCGATTGCGTTTGAACCTCCCCCAACACAGGCAATTACTGCCTTTGGAAGCTTGCCCTCCTTTGCAAGAATTTGCCTTTTTGCTTCTCTCCCAATAATGCTCTGGAAGTGGGCAACCATCGCAGGATATGGGTGCGGCCCTAGCACTGAGCCAAGGAGGTAGTGCGTGTCCTCGCATGATGCTGTCCAGTCGCGAAGGCATTCATTGATTGCATCCTTTAATGTTCTTCCACCGCTGCTTACAGGGATTACGTTTGCCCCTGCAAGCTGCATCCTGTAAACATTTGGCTTCTGCCTTTCAATGTCAACCTCGCCCATGTAAATGTCGCATTTAAGGTTTAGCTTTGCTGCTGCTATTGCTGTTGCTGTGCCATGCTGCCCTGCACCTGTTTCTGCAATAATCCTTTTCTTGCCCATGTACTTTGCAAGAAGCGCCTGGCCCAACGCATTGTTTATCTTATGCGCGCCAGTGTGGGCAAGGTCTTCCCTCTTAAGGTAAACCTTGCATCCGAGCTTTTTGCTCAGCCTGCTTGCAAATGTCAATGGAGTGGGCCTTCCAACATAATCTTTGAGCAAGTAATTTAGCTCTTTGTTGAAGAGCTTGTTGCCCTTGAACTTGTAAAACGCCTTCTGCAGCTCTTCAAGGGCAGGCATAAGTGTTTCCGGAACATACTCTCCGCCGTATTTTCCAAAGCGCGGTTTTCCAATCATTCCTGTTTCGCCTCTTCAAACAAATTTCAAAACTCAATCCTTCCAATTACTGGCTTTTCGCCTCTTCAATGAACCTTTTCAGTTTATTTAGGTCAATCTTTCTTTTATTGTTTTGCATTTTAACGCCGGAGCTTACATCCACACCAAAGGGCTTTACCTGCCTTATTGCCTTGACAACATTCTCAGAGGTTAGGCCGCCTGCAAGGAAAACAGGCTTGCTGCATTCTTCAACAATTTTTTTGCAGATTTTCCAGTCAGCCTTCTTTCCTGTCCCGCCCAGCTTCCTGCCTGATGATGAATCCAGCACAAGGAAGTCAGCTTCCTGCCCAAACCTTTTGGCCTCAGCAAGCGCGCTTTCATCCTTTACATGGACTGTTTTGAAAACTTTCAGGGAGGGAAGCAATAGCTTGAGCTCATGCAGCTCTTTCAGCGGAAGGGGTTTAACAAGCTGGACTGCGTCAGCCCTCACAAAATTGCACAGGGATTCGATTTCACCGGCGTCAGCCAGGTCAGTTAATGCAACCAGCGGGGCAGAGCCGTGAAGCTGGTCAAAAAGCTCTTTGGCTTCAGCCCTGTCAACAAGCCTTTCCGCACCAAAGATTTCAACAACAAAGCCAAGGTAGTCTGCCCCTGCATTTATTGCAGCAAAGCCGTCCTCGGCATTTGTTACCCCGCAGATTTTCACTTTCACCATTTTTTCACAGCCTTAAAACCCGATTTCAATCCAATAACTTTCAAACCCCTTTCAAAAGCCCATTTCAAACCCAAATTTTAAAATTTCCAGCTTCAAAAGCCCATTTCAAAAATTTTTGCCTCAATGTCCTGCGCCTTTATGAAAGCGCTTCCAATCAGGACAGCGTTAACCCTGCCCTTTACAACAGCCAGGTCGCCTTGCGTGCTGAAGCCTGACTCGCTTACAATTGTCCTGTCATCTGGCAAAAGGCCCTGCAGATTGACTGTGGTGTTGAGGTTTACCTTCATTGTTTCAAGGTC